>JBJEOD010000141.1:0-12854 GCA_051880535.1 Acutalibacteraceae bacterium
ATATAAGGGGTGATGTATCCGCGGTCGAACTGCATACCCTCAACAACCTCGGAATAGGTCTCGGCGGTCTTTGATTCCTCAACGGTGATAACGCCGTCGGCGGTAACCTTGCTCATAGCCTCGGCGATAAGCTTACCGATAACCTCGTCTCCCGAGGAAATTGTTGCAACACGCGCAATATCGTCGCTTCCGCTTACCTTTTTAGAATTATTAACAACGGTATTAATAGCGGTATCTACGGCGTTTTTAATGCCCTTCTTAACTACCATCGGGTTTGCGCCCGCGGCAACGTTCTTCATACCCTCTTTAATAAGAGCCTGAGCCAAAACTGTGGCGGTGGTTGTACCGTCGCCCGCGGCGTCGTTGGTCTTAACCGAAACCTCTTTTACAAGCTGAGCGCCCATATTCTCAAAGGGATCCTCAAGCTCAATTTCCTTAGCGATTGTAACACCGTCATTGGTGATAAGGGGCGAGCCGTACTGCTTTTCAAGTACAACATTTCTGCCCTTAGGTCCTAAGGTGACCTTAACTGCGTCCGCCAACTTATCAACGCCCGCCTGCAAAGCCTTGCGTGCGTCCTCACCGAAAACTATATTCTTTGCCATAATAAAACCCTCCAGTAATTATCTTATTCAACGATTGCCAAAATATCGGACTGATGAAGAATTGTGTATTCCTCGCCGTCAATCTTAATATCGGTGCCCGAATACTTAGCGGCGATAACCTTATCGCCCGCCTTGACGGTCATTGTGACCTCCTTGCCGTCGACCATTCCGCCGGGTCCTACGGCTACAACAACCGCAACCTGCGGCTTTTCCTTAGCGGCAGACGTAAGCACGATACCGCTCTTTGTGGTTTCCTCCGCCTCTGTCGCCTTGATAACGACATTGTCAGCCAAAGGTTTAATGTTCATAATAAAATTCCTCCTAAAACTTTTTTATCGCGAGCATTAAGCGCAATTAATAATGCGTTTTCCCGTTTGCGAGTTTAATTATACACCAAAGTCAGGAAAAGTCAATACCGAAAAATAAAATTCAAATTATGTTAATATTTTAGCGTGCTTTTTGTTAATAAATCAATTATTTTCCTTATCATCTGACAGGGTTTTATAAATTTTGTCAAATATATTATTAAGTATAAACCGCTCCTCGGGCGTGACATCACTGACCATTCGCTCGTAAAATTTCTGCTGAGCCATACTGACCGACTTTGCGATTATACCTCCCCTGCCTGTTATTTTAATACGCTGCATACGGCGGTCTTCGTCATCACAGGCGACTTCAATCAGACCGTTTTCTAAAAGCTGTTCGATTGCTTTGGAGGCGTACGCCTTTGAAAATCCGCGCATTTTTACAGCGTCCGCGGCAAGACTGTATTCGGGGTTGTTGAAAAAGAAAATCAGAATGTCCGCCTCCTGCTTAGTAATTCCCGAGCGTTTTGCCGCAGACTCTATCGCCGCCGAATAAGCTTCGGCAATGACCTTTTGAGTCTTTAAAAATTTTGTGATTTCAGAATTGTTCATAATTTATTTTCACTCCTGCTATTGACAACAAATTAGTTTCCGTGTAAACTATATTGACACATATATCTATTTTACCTTTTCTTTTGGCATTTGTAAACCGTAAATTTTATTTATAAAGGTCGTTGACGAAATTGTTTATTGGATTTTTGCGAATAATTGCAATTATTTGCACCGCCGTTTTCTGCGGAAAGGCAGTATCAAAGGTAAAGCTGCCCTCAATTCTCGGTTGGCTTATTGCGGGAATAGTTTTCGGTCCGTATCTTGCGGGGGTTATAACCTTCGAGATAACCGACGCTTTATGGTACAAGGTATTCATTAAATTTTTCGAGTGCTTTGCGGGCGTTTTAATAGGTCGGGAAATAATATTTAAAAAAATCGCCTCCTCGGGAAAACAGATTATAGGAATCACCTTTGTGCAGTCTATCGGGACATTTTTGTTCATCTCGGCTGTTTTTGCAATAGTATTGTTTATTGCGGACATTCCGATTTATCTTGCCTTTATTTTCGGCGGAATCGCGCTGGCAACCGCCCCCGCGCCCGCTCTTTCCATTGTAAATGAATATAAAACAAGCGGACCTGTCACCAAAACCCTTATTCCCCTCGCGGCAATAGATGACGTTATAGGCGTTATAGTCTTTTTCACGGTGATTTCCTTTGTGAGTGCCGCTAAAGGTACTTCCTCAACCTCACCGCTTGCTATTGTCGGTATGGTGCTGTTGCCATTCGTTATCGGAATTATTGTCGGCTTTCTCACCGCCTTCATTATTAAAAGAATAAAATCAAATAATATTCGTTTTGCGCTGTTATTAGCTTTTCTCTGCCTGTCGGCGCTTTTGGGGCTTGTAACCGACCGTTATATCTTCCGCTCCTTTACCCTTAACTATCTGCTTATAGGTATGGCGTTTACGGCGACATTGGCAAATCTTCTGCCCGAAAAAGAGCTTGGCGAGATTTTAAAGCTTTACAACCCGATTTTAAATCTGTCGCTTGTTATTGTCATAGTAAATCTGGGTATGCCGCTTGACTACCGACTCATTGCAGGCGCGGGACTCTTTACCGCGATATATATTCTTTCAAGGGCGGGCGGTAAAATAGGCGGCGCGTATTTAGGCGGAAAATTAACAAAGGCAGAGCCTACGGTTACAAAGTATTTAGGCTTTACGCTTCTTCCCCACTCGGGAGTATCGTTGGTATTCACGGGAATCGCGGTCAACACCCTTAACGCAATAGACCCGTCCCTCGCCTCAATAATCTCGGGTACGATTGTGGCGGCGGCGATTATAAATGAAATAATCGCTGTTATTACCGCAAAATTTGCATTTAAGCTTGCGGGAGAAATCAAATAACGGAAAGTTAACAATAAATTTATATTCTGTAGCTTGACAAGAAAGCACTTACTGTTTAAACTGTATTAATATTGTTTTTCAGGAAGTGCTTTAAATTGCTTAACATCATAATTTATTTAATAGCAGGTCTTGGCGCGGGTATTGGCACAGGGCTTGCGGGACTTTCCGCGGCGGCGGTTATCTCGCCAATGCTTATTACCTTTCTGCATTTTGACGCGTATGAGGCGGTAGGTATCGCCCTTGCTTCGGACGTGCTTGCCTCGGCGGTATCCTCCTACACATACGCTAAAAATAAAAATATCGACATTAAAAACGGGCTTGTAATGCTCTTTTCAACCCTGGTTTTCACGGTTATAGGCAGCTTTTTAGCCTCCCTTGTGCCTAACTCCACAATGGGCGGCTTTTCGGTGGTTATGACCTTTATTTTAGGACTGCGCTTTATCTTTAAGCCCGTTATGACCGAAAAGGACAGGGTGATGAACAAAACCCGCAAACAGGCGGTTATACAGTCCCTTATCTGCGGCACGGTAATAGGCAGTATCTGCGGCTTTATAGGCGCGGGCGGCGGAATGATGATGCTCCTTATTTTAACGAGCGTATTAGGCTACAAGCTAAAAACCGCCGTGGGAACAAGCGTATTTATTATGACCTTTACCGCACTTACGGGGGCTGTTTCGCACTTTGCAATCGGCTCTCTGCCCGATATAACCGCGCTTATCTGCTGTATGCTGTTCACCCTTATCGGCGCGCGGGTTTCGGCGGTCTTTGCAAACAAGGCTTCCGCAAAGAAGCTTAACCTTGTCACAGGCATAGTTTTAGCAACCCTGGGCGCGGCGATGATTGTCGTAAAATTTTTTGTTAAATAGTATGATTTACATTTCTTGAAAATCCAAGCAATAAATGGTATATTATAAGCAGTACATAAATGCTTGTGAGGTGAAGACTACGGACGCCGTATTCACAAAGGAAATGCGGAAAACGCATACTATTCTTCTGCCCCAAATGCTTGAATACCATTTCCCGATTTTAAGGGCCGCTATGATAAGGGGCGGCTACCGCTGTGAGATTCTTACCAACGGCGGTTCTTCCCTCACCGAAACAGGAAAGCGGTATGTTCATAACGATATGTGCTTTCCCGCCGTGCTGATTATCGGTCAGATGATAAATGCGCTTGAAATCGGGCTGTACGACCCAAATCGGGTTGCCTTTATGCTCCCGCAGACGGGCGGCGCCTGCCGTGCCTCTAACTACTACCATCTGCTTAAAAAGGCGCTTAAAGCGGCGGGCTACGGCTATATTCCCGTAATTTCCCTTAATTTAAGCAATATGAATACCCAACCGGGGTTTAATATTTCGCCGGCTATGATTAGCACAGCGGTAAAGGCGGTGCTTTTGGGCGACCTGTTAATGCATTTAAGCCTTCAAACCGAGCCCTATGAAAAAAATCCCGGAGATACGGCAGCTCTGCTTAAAGGCTGGCAGGACAGGCTTTGCAAATCACTTTCGAACGGTGAAATTAATTCACAAAGCAAGCTTAAAATTATCAGCCGAGAAATACTTGAAAGCTTTTCACAAATTGAAGTTATTAAGGTTAAAAAGACCGAGGTGGGAATTGTCGGGGAGCTTTATATAAAATATTGCAGTCTCGGCAATCACGGCGCGCCGCGTTTTCTTTTAAATCACGGCTGTGAGGTGCATACCGCGGGCTTTTCGGTCTATGCGTTTTACACGTTGGAGGGTATTATCTATGACTGTTTAAGCGGCGCGGCGGTCAAAAAAGCCTCTGCTCTCCTGCTTAATTATCTGCAAAAAATGCATAACACAATTTGTGATACCGTTTTAGAATTCCCCGTATTTTCGCCGATGCCGCGGTATTTGGAATACTCAAAAAATGCGGGGAAAATCCTCTCTCCCGAATGTATTACGGGGGACGGCTGGCTTATATCCGCCGAGGCGGCGACGCTAATAGACAACGGCTGTGAAAAAATACTGGCGCTTAATCCCTTCGGCTGTCTTGTAAGCCATATCAACTGCAAGGGAATAGTATCTGCGCTTAAAAAAAGCTACCCCGCCGCTAAAATCACGGCGATAGACTGCGACGCCGACCAAAGCCCCGCCCTGTTCGAGTCCCGTTTACTGCTTTCTATAGGATAAATTAATTGCGGAAGGCATAAATGCCTTCCCTACATAGGTAACGGATTTATCCGTTCCGTGACTTAAACGGTGGGTTAATTGAGATTCGTATCGCGGGACGATGTGGGCATCGTCCCCTACATAAAGCTAATTAAGTATGAGTAGGGGATGATGCCCACATCATCCGGTTTGCAAAGAAGCGGACAGTCGAGGACGCCTGTCCCTACATTAAATTAAATACCATCTCCGCACAAAATCATAAATTCATTTAAAAAACCACCGAACCTACAACTGAATTTTGCGACTTATAAGTGAAAGCTTTCAAATTACGAGGTAATTTTAATGGAAATTCAGGAAATCACAAAATTCACGGACTTTTTACTGTCATTGGCGATTTCAAAATGCGGTAATCAGCAGGACGCGGACGATTTGGTGCAGGAAACTGTACTGGCGGCTATTACTTATTTATCACGCGGAAATAGGATAGACGATTATAAGCCTTTCCTTACCTCTGTTTTAAACCGCAAATATTACGATATTCTGAGGAAAAAATATAAAACTCCTACCGTTACGATAGCCGACGGCTTTGACATAACGGATACGCAGGATTTTGTAAGCGACCTTATTCGCGAGCAGGAAAGCGAAAACGTGCGTAAGGAAATAGCATTTCTTTCCGAAACATACCGCAATATAATTATTGCCCATTATTTTTTCGGAAAAAGCGTTAAGGAAATCGCCAAAGAACTTAAAATTCCCGAGGGAACGGTAAAAAGCCGCCTGAATTTCGGCAGAAAACAGCTGAAAAAAGGAGTAAATGACATGAAGGCTTACACCGAAAACAGTTATTCGCCGCAATATCTTATGGTACGTAACAGCGGCACATTCGGAATGAACGAGGAACCGATGTCGCTTACGGAATCGGACACCCTTGCGCAAAATCTGCTTATTTTAGCCTATAACAAGCCGCTGACAATTAACGAGCTGTCAATGGCAATAGGGGTTGCGAGCGCGTATGTCGAGCCTGTAATAAATAAGCTTGTCGGCGGCGAGCTGATGAAACGCACCGGGGACGGGAGGGTTTACACAGACTTTATTATCTATCAGGCGGAGGATTGGGTTAAATACATAAAAGAACAGGAGAAATTCGCCGAAAAATACTCAGACGCGTTTTTATCACCCTTTAATAAAGCCGTAAAGGAATTAAAGGAAACCGATTTTTACAGTCTCCGTCTTGAACGCTTTATGATGCTGAGAATCGCACAGGATGGACTTTTCCAAAGCGTAGTGCGCAAGCCGCAGATATTTCCCGACCGTCCGAACGGCGGCAAATGGATTGCCTTTGCCACTGTTTATCCTAAGAATTATAAAATTCCCGCTGAAAAACAAGGCAAGGAAGAATACGGAATATCGGGCAGACGTTCGCTTTTTATAGACAAATATCTGGGAGCTGAAAATTTGGAAATTCAGAATTTTGAAACCTCTTTGGATCCAAACAGCGGACTAAAGCATGCCGGCTACGATTTTTCTTTAGTCAATGATGTTGAAAGCAATATGCTAAAGCTTTTTTATCTTATAAAGCATAATATCTCGCCCGAGGCGGTTGACCTTGATACAAGAATTATAAAAGCAATTCCTTTACTTTGCGAGCGCGGATATATTTCGGTTAAAAACGGGACACCCGAGGTTTTAATTCCCTGTCTTACTCATAGCCAAGATAAAGAGTTTTCGGAAATTTGCAATAAGGCTGTCAAGGAGTTCGGGGATAACATAAGAATACCGCTTACAGAATATTGCAATACCCATAAAATAAAAATTCCGCCGCATTTAAAGAGCGTGCCTGAGCAAAAGCTGACTATGCCTTACGAGCCGTCTTCAATGATGTTTGTATTTGATGCAATCAACAAAGGCGTTCACCTGCGCGATTTAGGCTATCCCTGCCCCGAAACCGTTGCGATATTTGATTAATTGCGGAAGGCATAAATGCCTTCCCTACGTAGGGAACGGATTTATCCGTTCCGCTTTAGATATTATAAATCGGTGTGAGCAAGCCCCTGCCCAACTATATATAATTTAAGCATACCTCCTATGCGAAATAAATCGGGAATTTTTCGTCAAAAATTTTAGTTTCGGCGATTGACAAAATATAAAGAGGTGTGGTATAATCAAACCGTACAATATATAGTTCTTTGTGACTGACGGATAAGTGGAGCACCACATGAATCAAAGAACGAGTCAGCCGACCGTCTGGGCATACTTATCTTTGTCGGATAAGTGTGCCCTTTTTTGTGATTTGGAGGAGCATTATGAAAAAAATTGCAATCATTATGGGAAGCGACAGCGACCTGCCCGTTGTTTCCAAAGCCGCAGATACCCTTAAAAGCTTCGGCGTACCCTTTGAGGTGCACGTTTTTTCGGCGCACCGTACACCCGAGGAGGCAAAAGAGTTCAGCTGTAACGCCCGCAAAAACGGATTTGGCGCAATAATCGCCGCGGCGGGAATGGCGGCGCACCTTGCGGGGGCAATCGCTGCTAACACTACCCTTCCCGTTATAGGAATACCCATTAAATCAGCAGGCTTAGGCGGTATTGACGCGCTTCTCTCAACCGTGCAGATGCCCTCGGGCATACCTGTAGCCACGGTTGCGATTGACGGCGCTGTTAATGCCGCTTTGCTGTGCGTGGAAATATTGGCGGTAACCGATTTGGAATTAGCCGAAAAGCTTGATAATAAGCGCAAAGCCGATTACGAAAAGGTCTTAAATAAAAATAAGGCTGTCGAAGAGCAGTTTAATAATTAAACGGAGGAAATCAAAATGGAAAAAACAACACAGCTTTACGAGGGCAAGGCAAAAAAGGTATTCGCTACCGAAAATCCCGAATATGTAATCGTCTCTTATAAGGACGACGCCACCGCCCTTGACGGACTTAAAAAGGGTACTATTGCGGGCAAGGGCGTTATTAACAACAGAATGTCAAACTTCCTGTGCCGTTTGCTTGAAAAGCAGGGCGTTCCCACCCACTATGTCGAGGAATTAAACGACCGCGAAACCGTGGTTAAAAAAGTTAGCATTGTGCCGTTAGAGGTTATTATCCGTAACATTTCGGCAGGCTCCTTTGCAAAGCGCTACGGCGTTGACGAGGGCATTGTTTTTGACGAGCCGACAATCGAGTTTTCCTACAAAAACGACGACCTGCACGACCCGCTTATCAACGAATATCACGCCCTCGCCTTAAAGCTTGCGACTAAGGAAGAAATCGACACAATCAAAACCTTGGCGTTTAAGGTTAACGAAATTTTAAAGGAATATTTCCTCTCCCTTAACGTAAAGCTGGTTGACTTCAAGCTTGAATTCGGAAGACTGTCTGACGGCAGTATTGTTTTGGCTGACGAAATCTCCCCCGACACCTGCCGCTTCTGGGACGCGGACACAAATGAAAAGCTTGACAAGGACCGTTTCCGCCGCGATATGGGCGGAGTTGAGGACGCTTACAACGAAATGATGAAAAGAGTATTCGGCGAATAATTCTCGGAGGCTAAAATGGGTAATCTAAGAGAAGAATGCGGTGTTTTCGGGGTATTTTCACCCGAAACCGCCGATGTAGCGCGCACAACCTATTACGGGCTTTTCGCGCTCCAGCACCGTGGGCAGGAATCCTGCGGAATAGTAGTAAACGACGACGGCGTTTTCGCCTCGTTTAAGGACACGGGGCTTGTAAACGACGTTTTCACCCCCGAAATAATTGACCGCTTAGGGCTCGGCAATATCGCGGTAGGTCACGTCCGCTACGGTACGACGGGAACTAACGACCGCAACAACGCTCAGCCGATAGTGGTTAACCACATCAAGGGCAATATGGCTCTCGCCCACAACGGCAACCTTGTAAATTCGGGCGAGCTTAGAAAAGAGCTTGAATTACAGGGTTCGATTTTCCACACCACAAGCGATACAGAGGTAATCTCCTACATAATCACAAAGGAGCGCCTTACCGCCCCCTCAATCGAGCAGGCGGTAAATCAGGCGATGAATAAAATAAGGGGTGCCTATTCGCTGGTTATAATGTCCCCCTCAAAGCTAATTGCGGCGCGCGACGAAAACGGCTTCCGCCCACTTTGCTACGGCAAAACGCTCGACGGAAGATACATTGTCGCCTCCGAAAGCTGTGCGCTTGACGCGGTGGGAGCGGAGTTTATCCGCGACGTCCGCCCGGGTGAAATAGTGGTTTTCGACAAAAACGGTGTCAGAACCATAACCGACCATTGCGACAAGACCCCCTGCTCACTTTGTGTATTTGAGTACATTTATTTTGCCCGCCCCGATTCGGTAATCGACGGCTGTTGCGTACATTCCGCGCGGCTTCGTGCGGGAGCCTTTTTAGCCCTCGAACACCCCGTTCAGGCGGATATTGTAATCGGCGTTCCCGATTCGGGAATTGACGCGGCTATCGGCTATTCAAAGCAATCTGGTATTCCCTATGAATTAGGCTTTATTAAAAACAAATACATCGGCAGAACCTTTATCGCCCCGGGGCAGAAAAGCCGTGAGGACAAGGTCAAAATCAAGCTTAACCCGATTTCCGAAATCGCAAAGGGTAAGCGCATAGTAATGATTGACGACTCAATAGTAAGAGGCACTACAAGCGCCCGAATTGTAAAGCTTTTGCGCGACGCGGGGGCTAAGGAAATTCATATGCGCGTTTCTGCCCCGCCCTTTATGAATCCCTGCTACTACGGCACCGACATTGATTCAAGGGACAACCTTATCGCCTGCAAGCACTCGGTTGAGGAAATTGCAAAGATAATCGGGGTTGATTCCCTCGGCTATTTAAGCGTTGAGAGTGTAAAGCAGATTGCAAAGGGAGTAAACGGCGGCGGCTACTGCACCGCCTGCTTTGACGGAAATTATCCTACCGAAATTCCCAAAGCCCCTATGAAAAACAGATTTGAAACCAAAATTTCAGAAAACAAGGAGTAAGAAATGAATAATTCACAGTCAAAATCCTACGCCGACGCGGGCGTTGATATTACCGCGGGCTACAAAGCGGTCGAGCTTATGAAAAAGCATATCGCAAGAACAAAGAACGAGGGCTGTCTTGACGATGTAGGCGGCTTCGGTGGTTGTTTCGGTTTGCCCCTAAAAGGAATGGAAGAGCCTGTGTTAGTCAGCGGAACCGACGGCTGCGGTACTAAGGTTAAGCTTGCAATCCTAATGGGCAAGCACGACACCATCGGTATTGACGCAGTGGCTATGTGCGTAAACGATATTATCTGTTGCGGTGCAAAGCCCCTTTTCTTCCTGGATTATATTGCCTGCGGCAAAAATATTCCCGAAAAAATCGCTGAAATAGTAAGCGGTGTTGCCGAGGGCTGTGTTCAGTCGGGCGCCGCGTTAATCGGCGGTGAAACCGCAGAGCACCCGGGAATGATGCCTACCGACGATTATGACCTTGCAGGCTTTGCAGTCGGTATTGTTGACAAGAAAAAAATAATTGATAACACCACTATGAAAGAGGACGATGTGGTTATTGCTCTTCCCTCAAGCGGCGTTCACTCAAACGGTTTTTCTTTGGTTCGCAAGGTTTTTGATGTTGAAAACTGTGATTTAACCTCCCCTGTCGAGGAATTAGGCGGAAAACCGTTAGGGGAAGCCCTTTTAACTCCTACAAAAATTTACGTTAAACCTATTTTAGCTCTTTTGGAGGCAGTTAAGGTCAGAGCTATTTCCCACATCACGGGCGGCGGCTTTTATGAGAATATTCCGAGAAGCATTCCCGAGGGCTTTGGCGCTCAGATTGTAAAGTCCGATATAAAGGTTCTCCCGATTTTTGATTTGATAGCTAAGACAGGTAATATTCCTGAGCGCGATATGTTCAACACCTTTAATATGGGGGTTGGTATGAGCATTGTTATAGCAAAAGAGGACACGGACAAGGCGCTTGAAATTCTCAAAGCCAACGGCGAGGACGCTTATGTTATAGGCAAAATCGTCAAGTCCGACACAAAGGTAACGATTATATGAGCAGAAAAGTTAATATCGCCGTATTGGTATCGGGCGGCGGCACGAATTTGCAGGCGCTGATAAACGCCGAAAAATCAGGCGTTATAAAATCGGGAGAAATTAAGCTTGTAATTTCAAATAATGAAGACGCATACGCTTTAACCCGAGCCAAAAATGCCGAAATTAAAACTGCAGTTTGCGTTAAAAAGGGCGTTTCGCAGGAGGAATTTGAGCAGAAACTCATTTCCCTTTTAGAGGAAAACGGTATAGAGCTTATTATTTTAGCGGGCTTTATGTGCATTTTAAGCGAGAGCTTTACCTCCCGTTATCCTAAACGCATTATCAACGTTCACCCCTCACTTATCCCCTCCTTTTGCGGCAAGGGCTTTTACGGTCTTCACGTTCACGAGGCGGCACTTAGCTACGGCGTAAAGGTGACGGGCGCTACGGTGCATTTCGTTAACGAAATACCCGACGGCGGCGAGATAATAATGCAAAAAGCGGTCTATATTGAGGACGGCGACACGCCCGAGACCTTACAAAAACGGGTTATGGAAAACGCGGAATGGGAGATACTTCCCCTTTCTGCGGAAAAGGTTTGCAGTAGTATTTTAAAGGAGAATTGACGTGGAAATATATAAAATTAACGACATCGGCGAGCTTATAAAGGACAACTCCTATGTCGGCAGAGGAATTGTTATCGGCACAACCGAGGACGGCACTAAAGCGGCGGCGGCTTACTTTATTATGGGCAGAAGCGAAAACAGCCGCAACAGAATTTTTACCGAAAAGGACGGCGAGATTAAAACCGAGCCCTTTGACGTATCAAAGGTTGAGGATCCCTCCCTTATAATCTACAACGCGGTAAGGAAGTTAGGCGACAGCCTTATTGTCACCAACGGCGACCAGACCGATACAATTTACGATTTGATGAGTGCGGGAAAGTCTTTTAAGGAGTCGCTTGAAACCCGCGAGTTTGAGCCCGACGCCCCCAATTTAACCCCCCGTATAAGCGGTATTTTAAACTTTAAGGACGGCGGCTTTTCCTATGAAATGAGCATCTTAAAGAGTATCGACACGGAGGGTTCAGACTGCTGTCGGTATACATTTTCATATCCGAGCAAGGCGGGACTGGGTCATTTTATTCACACCTATGTCTGCGACGGCAATCCGATTCCGACATTTCAGGGCGAGCCCGAAAGGGTAATAATCCCCGACAGCATTGACGAGCTTACCGATAAGCTTTGGAATAACCTAAACGCAGACAATAAGATTTCCCTTTACGTCCGCTACACAGACCTCAAAACAGGCGAATTTGAGCAAAGGCTCATAAACAAAAACAAGTAAGGAGTTTTTACAATGCCCGATAACAAGGATATTTATATTTCGCCCTTTTCCACCCGCTATGCGTCTAAGGAAATGCAGCAGGTTTTTTCGGAAAACTTTAAATTCCGCACCTGGAGACGGCTTTGGATCGCCCTTGCGAGAGCCGAAAAGCAGTTAGGGCTTGACATTACCGACGAGCAGATCACCGAAATGGAGGCGCACAAGGACGATATTAACTACGAGGTCGCCGAGGAGCGTGAAAAGCAGGTGCGGCACGATGTTATGTCCCACGTTTACGCCTTCGGAAAGCAGTGCCCTAAAGCCGAGCCTATTATTCATTTAGGGGCGACAAGCTGTTATGTAGGCGACAATACCGACGTTATTATTTTAAGGGAAGCATCGAAAATTGTTCAGAAAAAGGCGGCGCAGGTGCTTAAAAATCTGTCACGATTTGCGCTTGAATATAAGTCTCTCCCCTGCCTTGCCTATACCCATTTACAGCCCGCGCAGCTGACCACCGTGGGCAAGCGC
>JBJEOD010000142.1:0-2597 GCA_051880535.1 Acutalibacteraceae bacterium
ACATCGCCCACGGCTGTAACTCTGTTACCGCCACCAAAATGGCGCTTAAAACCGCCGATTACGCGATAACCGAGGCGGGCTTCGGCGCGGATTTGGGCGCGGAAAAGTTCCTTGATATTAAGTGTCGTGCGGCAGGTCTTACCCCCTCTGCGGTGGTTGTAGTAGCCACGGTACGCGCCCTTAAGATGCACGGCGGTCTCGACAAAAAGAGCCTTGACACCGAAAACCTGACCGCCCTCGAAAAGGGTATTCCGAATCTTCTCCGCCACGTTTCCAACATTAAAAATGTATATAAGCTCCCCTGCGTTGTCGCGGTCAACCGTTTCCCCACCGATACCGACAATGAAATCAGCTTTATTATCGAAAAGTGCAAGGAGCTCGGCGTAAACGTAGTCCTGTCAACCGTCTGGGCGGACGGCGGCAAGGGCGGCGAGGACTTAGCAAAAGAGGTTGTACGCCTTTGCGAGGAGGAAAAGGGCGATTTCACCTATAGCTATTTGCTCGACGGCTCTATTGAGGAAAAAATCGAGGCGGTCGTTAAAAAGGTTTACGGCGGAAAAGGCATTACCGTCCTCCCCGCCGCTAAAAAGCAGATTGATAAGCTTACCGAGCTTGGCTTCTCAAATCTCCCCGTATGTATTGCGAAAACCCAGTATAGCTTTTCGGATAACCCCGCACTACTCGGCGCTCCCGAGGACTTTACCGTGACGGTTAAGAATGTCAAAATTTCCGCGGGTGCCGGCTTTATAGTGGTGCTGACAGGCGATATTATGACTATGCCCGGACTTCCCAAAGCTCCGGCCGCAGAGCGCATTGATATTGACGAAAACGGCAAAATCACAGGTCTTTTCTAAGCTGTAATTAAAAATAATCCGTACAATCAAGCGTTTATAGCTTAGGTTGTACGGATATTTTTTATTATTAACCTCGCCTTTTTCCGCGCGGCGCATCAAACCCGGGATTAAAGGCATAAAAATTCTTGCAATCAAGTCTGTCGGTAGTAAGCCGCAGCGCCTCGCCGAAGCGCTGATAATGCACAACCTCCCGCGCACGCAAAAATTTAAGCGGATCGATAATATCAGGGTCGTCAATCAGCCTTAAAAGGTTGTCATACGTAACCCTCGCCTTTTGCTCTGCTGCAATCACGCAAAGACAACATTTTTACAATAATCGCTAAGTTAATCTCCATAATTTGGGATATTTTAAAAATTCCAGTGAATTTCAACCGGAACTTCCTTGGTTCCCGGAATCCGCTTTCCAACCACAATATAGTCAATCATTATTTCAACTATTTCCCGAGTCAGATGTTCCAGATTTGTATACTGTTCTATCAGCTCACGACGATTATCTCCTACTTCAATCCGTTCTTCGATTTCTGCAATCTGCCGCCTTCCGACGGTTATCTCATTCTCTAAGCGTTCTTTCTCAGAAGAGAAGTCCTTAGACAATTCTGCAAAATCACTTTCAGAAATCAGTCCTTTAACTTTATCCATATACATATCGCGTATACCTTTGTTGTACTCGGCAATCTTTTTTTCATAAGCAGAAATATCGGAAGTCAACCGCTTTTTTTGACCTTCAAGACCGTTACAGAATTCAATGTTGCGTTCCAGTTCGTCTTTATCAAGATACTCCTTAGCCAAACGGTTCAGCTCATCGATTACCGTATGTTCCAGCTTATCCACAGAAATAAATGAACCAATGCAGGCATCTTTGGCTACATGTCGATTAGAGCATTGTAAATAATGCTTCCCTCGATTTTTTGAAGAACACATTGTATAGCCGCAGTTGGCACAGCGGGCTTTTCTGGCAAACAGTCCAATTGTCCCTCCGCTGAAAGGTTTTGTTCTTTCTGTAATCATAGCTTGAACTTTATTCCAAAGGTCTCGATCTATAATCGGTTCGTGTGTACCAACAACTACATACCATTCGCTTTTGGGGCGTGGTTTGTTCTGCTTGGTTTTATAGGAAACGCTCCCATATTTACCTTGAACCATATTACCGATATAAATTTCATTTATCAGCATATCTGAAATAGCAAAGTATTTCCATAAAGTGCTGTTTTTCCTCTTTGGTTGCTGGTATCTTAGCCCTTGAAGCCGTTTATACTCAGTAGGATTAGGTACTCCTCTATCGTTGAGCATCCGTGCAATCGCCGTTTTTCCGTAGCCTTGTGAAAAAAGGGTGAAAACTTCACGTACTATTGCGGCAGCTTCTTCGTCAATGATAAGATGTCCTTTCTGATCAGGATCCTTCTTGTAACCGTAAAGTGCAAAAGCACCTATATGATAGCCGTTCTGTCTACGGTTGGTAAGCACACTTCGAATATTCTCAGACATATCTTCCAAGTACCATTCGTTTACAAGTCCGTTGATTTGGCGTGATTTTTTATTTCCTTTATTTGCAGTATCAGCATTATCAACGATACTTACAAAGCGAATACCCCAAATAGGAAAAAGTCCGTGTATGTACTTTTCAACCAATTCCAATTCACGGGTAAATCGTGATTGCGTTTTACACAGTACAATATTAAATCGGTGAGCTTCAGCGTCTGCTAAAAGACGGTTAAATTCCGGGCGTTTGCGGTCTGAACCTGT
>JBJEOD010000143.1:0-2585 GCA_051880535.1 Acutalibacteraceae bacterium
CGAAACAGTAATGGGCTGTTCAAAAAAATGTAACGACTGTAGATATTGCGACGATGTGCAGAAAAAAGCCACCGTTGTTTTAGAATAGGAGAGCATAAAAATGTTAAGCAGTAAACTTATTAAAGATGCCGCACTTGCGGCGGGAGCGGACGCCTGCGGAATAGCTCCGATTACACGAATGAAAGGCGCGCCGGATGAAATGAATCCGATGTTTCTGTTCCCGGAAGCCAAGAGTATGATCGGTTTTGTTTTCCGCATACCCAGAGGCGTTCAACGCGGAATCGAGGAGGGAACGCAGTTTTATCAGTATCCTTCAATGGCGTACGGCGGTATTAACGAAATTTTTGCGCCTGCCGTGCTTTACAGCGTCGGAAAGGTAATTGAAGACGAGGGCTATGAGGCCTTTGTATACCGAAATACGGGTGCGAGAGGCTGTGTTTCGGATATGGACGGAAGCCCGGGAAACACGCTTTCGCCCGAGGAACAGATTGAAGTAAACGAAAACGCCAAGACCTCTACGGCTCATCACCGAAACGTACAGTTTACAAGGGCGACAAGGGAAGATAATGTGCCCCCTGATTTGCAGTTCCAGTTCAGACTTGCGGCTGTTGCCTGCGGCCTCGGAGAAATCGGTTGGAGCAAGATGCTTCTTACTCCTGAATTCGGCCCTCTCCAGCGTGTAGCATTTATATTTACTGACGCTGAATTTGACACCTACGATGAAATGTATAACGGAAAACCGCTTTGCCGTAAGTGCGGGGCATGTGTTCGCGAATGTCCGGGAGGCTGTATTCCACCCATAAATTCCGGTCATACAATAAGGGTGGATATTGAGGGAAAAATCTGCGAATGGGGAGATATAGATATGTGGCGTTGCTATGCCTTCTATACCCATGCCGGCAGATATTATAATCCCTTTGTTCCCAAAGAGGTTTGGGATAAAAACGAAAACGGAAGTCTTGACCTTATGGAGGGCGTGACCGATGTTGCAAACGAGCAGGAAATAATGAAGGTTTATACCGCGCTTCAAAAATATTTCCCAAGCTGGGTTGGCTATAATATGGCAAAATGCGGCGGATGTATCAGAGCCTGTGTAAGTATGCTTGAGAAAAAGGGCGGCTGTATGGAAGAACGCTTTAAAGAGCCGCTTCGCACCAAAAAGGCTTGGAGACTCGATAGATAATGAATACATATGATTTTGACGGAAACGATTTCAAATGCGTATTTGAAACAGAAGCTTGGAAGATCGGATTGCTTAGATTTTCAGATAGATTTTCAAAGCCCTGTATGTTTGAAAGACATCTGAAAACCCCCGAAATTTTCGTTTTATTAAATGGCAGCGCGGTTTTGTATGAGAGAAAATCAGACGGTACCGTTATAAGTGCTGAAATGGAATTCGGTAAGGTCTATAAAATAGAAACAGGTAAATGGCATCATATTACAGTGAGTGAGGATGCAACTGTTTTGGTGGTTGAAAACTCGGACACAAGCAAGGAAAACACGGAAAAGAGCTTTGTTTTATGAACTTGACAGGACAGCTGATAGGTTTTGCAGCGGTTGCAATATCCGCAGTAATATATTTGCAGAAAGATAGAAAACATATACTTGTTACAAAGCTTTTGACTGATGTTTTATGGGCTATTCATCATTTTTTAATAGGCAATACAATAGCGGCAATAACAACAGTTACGGCAATAGCAAGGGAGATATTATTGATTAAAAAACGAAGAATCGTTTATTTGATAATTTTTCCGGTACTGTTTTTTATATCCTTGATTTTTACCTATAAAAATGTAACTTCATTAATTCCTCCGCTCGCTTCAAGCATCGCAACCTTTGGATTTTATAATAATAATTTACGGTTGATTAAAGTATTTGGAGTCTCGGCGTCGGTATTAATGTTGATATACGGAGCCTGCAATAATTCTGTCGCAACTGTTGTAAACGAACTTATTGTGTTGAGTTCAATATCGGTTGCGGAAATTAAATCAAAAATCGAAAAACATAAATATCATACTGTAAAGAAGGAATTAAAGAATGCTAAATGCTGAAATTATAAAACGTAAAGCGAAAGAACTCGGCGCAGCGGTTTGTGGTATCGGAAAATTAGATTTATTTGAGGGAGAGGATATTCGTCGCGATCCTAAAATGATTCTTCCGAAAGCAAAATGTATAATCGGTTTCGGTTTTGCCGTGCCGAAAGGGCTTTATATGACAATGGATAAAGGTAGCCAGTATTATACATATACAACTATGGGCGTTAAATATATTGATGAAGAAATGGCGGAAATTTTTCTTCTCAAAATAGGTGCAATGATAGAAAACGAGGGGTATGATGCATGTCTTCAAAAATCGGTGCCCAATCTTCGCGTTAAGGGAGACAAAACAACAAATCCCGAGGTTATGGATACATATGAGCTTATACACGCCGATCCCGTTGAGGAGGGCAAGCCTGCTCCCGATGTTATAATTGATTTCGGAAAGGCTGCCAAAGCCTGCGGAATAGGTGAAATGGGGATAAGCGGTAGGATTTGCAACACTCATCTGAATCACACACAGGCAAAACGGATGTGACAGCTCCGGTT
>JBJEOD010000144.1:0-12490 GCA_051880535.1 Acutalibacteraceae bacterium
CTTTCTGCCCGCTAAGTCGTCGCCCAACAGCAAATCGAACATCTGTGATGTGCGCTCGGCGTCCTGAGGCATAACCTTTATAAGCCGTCTTGTTTCGGGGTTCATTGTGGTAAGGTTCATCATATCCGGCTGGTTTTCGCCGAGTCCCTTAGAACGTTGAATATCAGGTTCGGGCTTGACCTCACCTATTTTGCCTAATATCTCAATTTTTTCCTTTTCGTCATAGGCAAAGTAGGTCATATCCTTTGTCCTTATCTCGTAAAGCGGGGTTTCCGCAATGTACACCTTGCCCTCGTTTATAAGGGTTGGCATAAGGCGGTATATCATTGTTAAAATAAGGGTTCTTATCTGAAAGCCGTCCACGTCTGCGTCGGTACAGATTATGACCTTGTTCCAGCGGAGCGCCCCCAAATCAAAGGTAGCCAGTCCCTTATTCGCCTTGGACTTAACCTCAACCCCGCAGCCCAAAACCTTTATAAGGTTGGTTATAATCTCGCTCTTAAATACCTTTTCGTAATCTGCTTTAAGGCAGTTTAAAATCTTACCTCTTACAGGAATAATAGCCTGAAATTCCGCGTCGCGGGCTAATTTGCAGGAGCCTAACGCCGAGTCGCCCTCCACTATAAACAGCTCGCGCCTTTCAATGTCCTTTGAGCGGCAGTCCACAAATTTATCAACGCGGTCAAGCATTGAATTTGCCGATTGCAGGGTCTTTTTAAGGTTGATTCGCTCCCTTTCGCTCCGCTCACGGCTGCGCTTGTTTACAAGGACCTGATCGGCGATCTTGTCCGCCTCCGCCTTGTTCTCAATAAAGTAAACCTCAAGCTGATGGCGGAGAAAATCGGTCATTGCCTCATATATAAATTTATTGGTAATCGCCTTTTTGGTCTGATTTTCATACGACGTCTCGGTTGAAAAAGACGAAATCACCAGCACAAGACATTCCTCAACGTCCGAAAAGGTAATTTTGCTCTCGTTAGACTTGTATTTTCCGCTGCTCTTTATATACGCGTCAAGCTGTGCGACAAAGGCGCTCCTTGTCGCCTTTTCGGGTACGCCGCCGTATTCAAGCCAGCTTGAATTGTGGTAATATTCCTTTAGGGTATGACGGTTTGAAAAGGTCAGTGCGACATTGATTTTAACCTTGTACTCGGGCTTGTCCTCGCGGTCTCTGCCCTTTCTCTCGGTCTGCCAGAACTGCACCGAGGTTAGTTTCTCCTCGCCGACAGTCTCGTTTACATAGTCGCGGATACCGTTATTATATACAATCTCCTGCTGGACAAATTTTGCCCCCTGCTGTTCGCGGAAAACAAAGAGCAGACCGTCGTTTACAATCGCCTGACGCTTTATCGTGTCTATAAAATACTCTGTGGGAATATCAATATCTGTAAAAACCTCAATATCGGGCTTCCAGCGGGTTTTTGTTCCCGTATCCTTTCCGGAATAGGGCTCCTTTTTAAGCCCGCCCACATTGTACCCCTTTTCAAAATGGAGATTGTATTTATAGCCGTCGCGCTTAATCTCAACATCCATATATTCCGAGGAATACTGGGTAGAGCAAAGTCCTAATCCGTTAAGCCCCACCGAATATTCGTAGTTCGAGCCCTCATTGGTATTATATTTTCCGCCCGCGTACAGCTCGCAATAGAGCAGCTCCCAGTTAAAGCACTGCTCCTTGTTGTTAAAGTCAACAGGGGCGCCGCGGCCGAAGTCCTGCACCTCAATAGAGCCGTCGGCGTATTTTGTTATAATAATTTTCTGCCCGTAGCCCTCGCGCGCCTCGTCTATGGAGTTTGAAATAATTTCAAAAACCGAATGTTCACAGCCGTCCAGCCCGTCCGAGCCGAAAATAACACCCGGGCGCTTGCGCACACGGTCGGGACCCTCAAGCTTTTTTATACTGTCGTTGCCGTATTCAACGGTGGTTTTCGCCATTTCCGATACCTCTTGCTTGTAATTATTCAATTTATATTATACACCATATTCTATCTTTTCGTCAAGTAACAGAAATTTAGCTTTTAAGCATCAGAGAACGGACGACCAATGGTCGCCACTACGAATTTAGACATTAGATATTAGATATTAGATGCTATCCGGGACGATGTGGGCATAGTCCCCTACGGTTTTAATATCAGTCTGTGCGGAAATAAGGGGTTTCAAAAGGGGATTTCCCCTTTTGTCGTTCAGGAGGGTTCGGGAACCCGATCGAAAGGGTTCCCGATGGTTCTTTCCCCCATTTCTGTCCACACAGAAATGGGGTGCCCGCGCGGCATGAGCGCAAACCGGGTCAAAATTCAGGCACCATCTTCCTCATTAATAAGTATTATTTTCTTTTTTTGTTTGACAGCATATTTATAAGTTTGATATGCGCCGCCGCTTTTGTATTCCAAATAGAATACAACCAAATCAGACCTATCCACCATAGCCTTGTTGCGAATTTGTATAGCAGATTTATAATGCGCTGTACAAGATTTTTCGCAAATTTCAACCTCATCGTAATACTTGTCGAAAATTTCACGGTTGTTTCGGTATTCGGCTGTATCATACGGCAGTACAAGAATATGCACAATATTGTCGTCGTAACCCTCTTTTTTGATTCTATGAATTATGCTTGAAACCAGTAAATCAAACTCGCCGTTTCTTCCTACCTGAAACGCCAAATATCTGTCAGACGATAGTAGCGCCCTTATAATATTCTCTGTCTGTACTTCAATACCGAAATAATCATTTACCTCTCTGTGACCAAAAAAGCTTACAGTATAAAATTCTGTCATTTGCTTACCCACACAGCCTTTCATTTATATTAATACCATTTACAGTTTAACATAATGGTATTTTAATTACAAGCTTTGGGTATAAAACTATTTAATAAGCGGGTAAAATTATTACAAAGAGGTGGTTGCTACGGATATACATAACAGATTGCGCAAATTAATGAATGATCGCGGTTGGACTGAATACAGGCTTTCAAAAGAATGTGGATTATCGGAATCCACATTGGCAAATATTTTTAAAAGAAATACTTGCCCTTCATTCAATACATTGCAGACAATTTGCAACGGTTTCGGAATTACATTATCGCAGTTCTTTGCCGATAATGAAACCGTAGAGCTTACTCCCGAATTAAAGGAATTATTTGATAATTGGATAAGTCTTACCCATGAGCAAAAAAGCGCAGTAATTAATGTAATAAAAGCGTTTAACTCTGATAAAAATGCTTTATAAATTATTTTTTGATTCAAAGATAATCTCAGCAGCCTACAGTATTGCTTTAATAATAGAACTCTAAAATTTAAAAGCACGGCGACCGCCGTGCTTTTTTTAAAGGTTCTATTGCGAATGTTGGGGTGTTTCTGGCCCCCTTGCCTAAAGGGGGCTGTCGCGGCGAAGCCGTGACTGGGGGATATTTAGGTCCGCAAAAACCAAAATGTATCCCTCCACCGCCATTCGGCGGTCCCCCTCCCTTTAGGCAAGGGAGGCAAAATCTCACAGAACCCCAATATTTAGAATTGAACCTTTTTAAAGACTTTCTAAGAATTTTGCTATTTTTTCCGCTAAGATTTTATGTCCCGCGTCGTTGGGGTGAAGACCGTCGGGGACGTATTTTTCCTGTATAACGTGTACCTTGGGCTGCAAACCGCTTTCCTTATACAGGTCAAGAACCGGGAGAGAGTAGTACTCCGCAACCTCGCGGATAATCTCAACATAGGTCTTTAATACGCCTACATCCTGCGGTTTGTTGCCGTCTCCGCGCGGATTGTCCTCGTTAAGTCGGTGCAAAGGTGTTATCACGACAATCGGACTTTCGGGAAATTTCTCGATAAGCGAGGTATAAAGGGTATGTAAAGCCCCGTAAAATGTGTCGGGCGTGCGGTCGCTCATACAGCCGAGCGGAGCGTCCCCGTGACCGAAATCGTTTGTTCCGCCGAAAACCACGACAATATCCGCGTCCGCGTCCATCTCTGCTACTCTTGAGCAAAAGTCCTTATCCCACTTTTCTTCACCGGACGGCGTATACTGTCTTGCAATGCGGGTGCCGCCTATGCCGTAATTCTGACAAATCGCCTCGTACTCGCGCTCAATCAGCATACAAAAGGTGTTTTCTGGCGCGGATGTTCCGTGACCCTCGGTAATACTGTCACCCAAAAAGTTGATTTTTGTGCCTTTAAGCTCCATTATTATTCCTCCTATTGCAAAAAAGCCGACCGTTAAACGATCGGCTTTTTGGTGTTTAATTAACAAATATTATTCGTTAACCTTTGTAACAACGCCTGAACCAACGGTACGTCCGCCTTCACGGATAGCGAAACGGAGTCCCTCTTCAATAGCGATAGGAGTGATAAGCTCAACGTCCATCTCTACGTTATCGCCGGGCATGCACATCTCGGTTCCCTCGGGAAGAGTGATAACGCCTGTAACGTCGGTAGTTCTGAAGTAGAACTGAGGACGGTAGTTGTTGAAGAACGGAGTGTGACGGCCGCCCTCTTCTTTATTAAGAACGTAAACCTGTCCGTGGAACTTGGTGTGCGGGTGAATTGAGCCGGGCTTGCAGAGAACCTGACCGCGCTCAACCTCTTCACGGCCTACGCCGCGGAGAAGGGCACCAACGTTATCGCCTGCTTCGCAGTAGTCGAGGGTCTTGCGGAACATTTCCATAGAAGTAACAACTGTCTTCTTGCGCTCCTCGGTAAGACCGATGATCTCAACTTCGTCGCCAGCGTTGAGCTGTCCACGCTCAACACGTCCGGTAACAACGGTACCGCGTCCGGAAATGGTCATAACGTCCTCGATAGGCATAAGGAAGGGAAGATCAGCCTTACGGTCGGGAGTCGGGATATAGCTGTCAACAGCGTCCATAAGCTCTTTAATGGGAGCATACTCGGGAGCGTTCGGATCGGTGGAAGCGCACTCAAGAGCAACAAGAGCAGAGCCCTTGATGATCGGGGTGTCGTCGCCGGGGAACTCATACTTGTCGAGTGTCTCACGGATTTCCATTTCAACAAGCTCTAAGAGCTCTTCGTCGTCTACCTGGTCGCACTTGTTCATAAATACAACAATGTAGGGAACGCCAACCTGACGGGCAAGGAGAAGGTGCTCCTTGGTCTGAGCCATCGGGCCGTCGGTAGCAGCGATAACGAGGATCGCGCCGTCCATCTGAGCAGCACCGGTGATCATGTTCTTAACATAGTCAGCATGTCCGGGGCAGTCAACGTGAGCATAGTGACGGTTATCGGTCTCATACTCAACGTGAGCGGTGTTGATTGTAATTCCGCGCTCTCTCTCCTCAGGAGCCTTATCGATGTTTGCGTAGTCCTCAAACTGAGCCTGACCCTTTAAAGAAAGGTACTTTGTGATAGCTGCGGTTAAGGTTGTCTTACCATGGTCAACGTGACCGATGGTACCAATGTTTACATGGGGCTTATTGCGTTCAAATTTTGCCTTTGCCATTGTATATTTTCCTCCTTAAATTTCAATGAAGCATTATAGCTATAGTGTAACAAATTTTTATTAAAATTTCAAGTATTATTTGAGAAAAATCAGTCTTTCTTTGCTCTGGCTGAAATAATCTTCTCAGAAATACTCTTCGGAACCTCTTTATAGCCGTCGGGTTCCATTACATACTGACCGCGGCCCTGTGTTTTGGAGCGCAGGTCGGTAGCGTAACCGAACATATCGCCTAACGGTACTCTTGCGTTAATCTGCTTAACGCCGGACCTGTCCTCAAAGCCCTGAATCTCGCCGCGGCGGGAGTTAAGGTCTCCGATAACATCGCCCATATATTCCTCAGGAACAATAACGGTAACCTTCATAATGGGTTCTAACAGTACCGGATCTGCTAAGCGGCATGCCTCCTTAAAGGCCATAGAACCGGCGATCTTAAACGCCATTTCGGAAGAGTCAACCTCGTGATAAGAGCCGTCGTAAAGGGTAACCTTTACGTCAACAACGGGATAGCCTGCAAGCACACCCGCCTGCAATGCGCCGCGGATACCTGTATCAACCGCGGGAATAAACTCCTTCGGAATGGTACCGCCCGTAACGGCGTTGATAAATTCATAGCCTGCGCCTGACTCGTTCGGCTCAACAATGATCTTAACGTGACCGTACTGACCTGAACCGCCCGACTGACGCTTGTACTTGGTTTCGTGGTCGACCTTCTTGCGGATGCTTTCCTTATAAGCAACCTGCGGAGCGCCGACGTTAGCCTCAACCTTGAACTCGCGAAGCAGACGGTCAACAATGATTTCGAGGTGCAGCTCGCCCATACCGGCGATAATGGTCTGACCGGTTTCCTCATCGGTGTAGGTCTTGAAGGTCGGGTCTTCCTCAGCTAATTTCGCAAGAGCAAGTCCCATCTTTTCCTGACCCGCCTTGGTCTTAGGCTCGATAGCAACGCGGATAACCGGCTCGGGGAAGTTCATCGATTCAAGTATAATCGGATGCTTCTCGTCGCAGAGGGTATCACCCGTTGTGGTGTTCTTAAGACCTACCGCCGCGGCAATATCGCCTGCGTAGCAGGTTTCAATGTCCTCACGGTGGTTAGCGTGCATCTGGAGAATACGTCCCATACGCTCCTTGTTCTGCTTAACCGAGTTGTATACGCCCGAGCCCGCGTCAACGGTACCCGAGTAAACACGGAAGAAGCAGATTTTACCGACGAACGGGTCGGTAGCAATCTTAAATGCAAGAGCGGAGAAGGGCTCTGTATCGGAGGAATGTCTTACTTCCTCCTCGTCGGTTTCGGGGTTTACACCCTTGATAGCCTCAATATCGGTCGGGGCGGGCATATAATCGACGATAGCGTCGAGAAGCGGCTGAACGCCCTTATTCCTGTAAGAGGTACCGCAGGTAATCGGCACCATATTATTGGCTATTGTGGACTGACGGATAATCTTCTTAATCTGCTCAACAGTAGGCTCCTCGCCCTCGAAGTATTTTTCCATCAGTTCCTCGTCCTGCTCAACAACATGCTCGATAAGCTCGGTATGATATTTGTTGGCAAGCTCAACCATATCCTCAGGGATAGGCTCGTGTCTTACGTCCTTACCGAGATCGTCATAATAAATCTCGGCGTCCATATTGACAAGGTCGACTATTCCCTTAAAGGTGTCTTCAGAGCCGATAGGCAGCTGAATCGGGACACCGTTGCAGTTGAAACGTTCCTTAATCATATCAAGAACGTTGTAGAAGTCCGCGCCCATAATGTCCATCTTGTTGACGTAAATCATTCTCGGTACGCGGTATTCGTCAGCCTGTCTCCAAACGGTTTCAGACTGCGGCTCGACGCCTCCCTTAGCGCAGAGAACGGTGACAGAGCCGTCCAGTACACGCAAAGAACGCTGAACCTCAACGGTGAAGTCAACGTGTCCGGGAGTGTCGATAATATTGATACGATGGTCCTTCCAGAAGCAGGTGGTAGCGGCGGAGGTAATTGTAATACCTCTCTCCTGCTCCTGCTCCATCCAGTCCATAGTTGACGCGCCGTCGTGAGTTTCACCCATCTTACGGTTGATACCCGTATAGAAAAGGATACGCTCAGTGGTGGTAGTTTTACCGGCGTCAATATGTGCCATTATACCAATATTTCTTGTCATTTCAAGAGATACCTTTCTTGGCATATTAACCTCCAATCCGCTTATTTAAGCGGCAATAAAATAAAATGGTTTAAACTACCATCTGTAATGAGCAAACGCTCTGTTGGCCTCCGCCATCTTGTGAGTATCCTCACGCTTCTTGGCGGCTCCGCCCATTCCGTTGACGGCGTCCATAATCTCGCCTGCGAGACGCTCCTTCATTGTTCTTTCGGAACGCGCGCGGCTGTAGGTCGTCAGCCAACGAAGACCCAAGGTCTGTTTTCTTTCGGGACGAACCTCAAACGGTACCTGATAGGTAGCACCGCCCTTACGGACAGCCTTAACCTCCAGCTGCGGCATAACATTTTCCATAGCCTGGTCAAATACCTCAAGCGGGTCCTTGCCCGTCTTTTCACTGATAATGTCGAAAGCACCATATACAATTCGCTGAGCTACGCCCTTCTTACCGTCAAGCATAATGTTGTTGATAAGGCGGGTAACCTTCTTTGAATTGTAAACCGGATCCGGCAGTACGTCGCGTTTTGCGACAAAGCCTCTTCTTGGCACTTTACTTCCCTCCTTCATAGTAATGATATCATAGGTACTCGAAGCTTTTTCCCCGTGTCACCAAGCAAAGGCGTTATACATATATATAAACGCCGCTGCCTGTATATGCAGCAGAGATAAAATTTCAAAAAATTACTTCGCACCTGCTTTAGGACGCTTTGCACCGTACTTTGAACGGCTCTGCATTCTTTTGGCAACGCCCTGTGTGTCAAGAGTTCCGCGTACGATATGGTAACGTACACCGGGCAGGTCCTTAACACGTCCTCCGCGGATAAGAACAACGCTGTGCTCCTGAAGATTGTGTCCGATTCCCGGAATGTAGGCTGAAACCTCGATTCCGTTAGAAAGACGTACTCTCGCAATTTTACGGAGCGCTGAGTTCGGCTTCTTAGGCGTGGAAGTCTTTACGGCTGTGCAAACACCGCGCTTCTGAGGAGAATCGTTGTCGGTCTGGCGACGTTTCATAGAGTTATAACCCTTTAAAAGAGCCGGAGCCTTAGCCTTCTTCTCAACCGTTTCGCGGCCGTTGCGAACCAACTGGTTAAACGTAGGCACTGTTACACCTCCCAATATAATATTTGCTGCGAAATAAACATAATTCCGCATACTAAAACAGTATAGCACGCATTTTCCCGCTTGTCAATATTTTTTGGGCAAAAAAAGCTAATACCAATCAGAATTCAGTCATAATCAGCTTGCACATTTAGTATTGTAGTGGTATAATGCTATCGACAGCCTATTTACATATAGTGAGTTATTTTTATTACTCACTCTTATAGTGTCATTTATAGCGCTTGTTGTTAATATAACAAAAAAGAAATAAACTGTCTCTCGCCAAAGCAGTCGGTCTATTTCTTAAATCGATTATTGGGCTAACCGTCTATCGGTTCGCCTTATTTCACTTATATTATACCACGTCTTTGAAAAACGTCAAGCTTTTGAAAATGAAAACGTTAAGGAGCTTTATCAATGAAACATCTCAAAAAAATATCGGAATATTTGCTTGTGTTTTGTCTGCTTATAGGGGCAGTTGTAATATTAAACGGCAATTTAAGGGTAAGCGCGGCGGCGGTGACGGGAGAGTACACCCTTTCCTACCTTTCGGCGGGAAAATGGACCGAATTTGACGCTGTGGCGGAATGTGAAACAATTACGGGAATACGGATACAAAGCCCGTCGGGCAAGGGCTATTATCTTGAATACGCCACGCAGAACAGCGGCAATTCGGGCTTTTACAGCTCGGTAAAAAGCACCGATACGGGTACAGCCGATTACGCAGGCTCGAGCAACAGCTCAAAAACCGTTCAGCGTGTCAAAATACGAGTTTTAGACAGCAGCGGAAATTCGCTTGACAGTAAAATTATTGTAATGTACCGCGCGAAAACGGCAGCTGACGGCTGGCTTGCGTGGGTGAGCAACGCGACCGCCGCCGAAATGCAGTCTGTTCAGACTAAATACTCTCTCGACGGCAAGCTTGATACCAAAAGCGGAGACGCAGGTATCTCGG
This sequence comes from Acutalibacteraceae bacterium, assembly GCA_051880535.1. Taxonomy (GTDB): domain Bacteria; phylum Bacillota; class Clostridia; order Oscillospirales; family Acutalibacteraceae; genus UBA737. The sequence goes on from JBJEOD010000144.1 coordinate 9,649, forward strand.
GCAAAAACATAACCGCACTCGAAATAAGAATTTTTGAAGAGGACACAGCCTCCTCTGTAACACCAACTCTCGGCAGCTGTGAAACCTCGCCCTCCCTTTACTATTCAAAAGACGATTTAACTAAAATTTCTTTCACCAAATCCGCAGAGGGTCAAATGGACTGTCTCTGGATAGAAACCGACCCCGCAAAGACCTATTATCTCGAATATCGTGTTGCCGCGAGCGGCGGCTGGTACTCTTATGTCAGCAGTCTTGACACCTCTGATTACGCGGGAGTAGGGGGCAACAGAATCACTAAGCTTAATATACGCGCAAAAACAAATGACGGCTCCTCCCTTACTGAAGGTGTGGTGGTAATGTACCGCGCCAAGGTAAACGGAAGTTGGCTTCCGTGGGTGAGCAATGCCGAACCCGAATGGATGGCTGCAACACAGATAAAATATAATCTTACGGGTATTCTTGATTACGATTCCGGCTATGCAGGGCTTAGCAGCGGCGCCGTTATAGAGGGTGTGGAAATCCGGGTGTTTGAAGAAAACAATCTCAACCCCGAAATCACCCCCACGGGGAAAAGCAAAATAATAAGCACTCCGCATATTTACCAGACAGATAACTATCCCACAGGCTGTGAAAGCGTAAGTGCGGTTATGGCACTCAATTACTTTGATGCCGATATTTCGGTTGATACATTTATTGACAGCTATCTTGAAAAGGGTGACCGAGTAAGCTTTGACCCGAACCTTTGCTTCGGCGGTGACCCTCGCTCTACAAGCGGTATGGGCTGTTACGCGCCCGTAATTGAAAGGGCAATTTCTGCGGCGATAAAGGGTAAAAGCCTTGAGGTGTCGGCGGTTTACGGTAAAACTGTGGAAGAGCTTTGCGAGCTTTATATCGACAACGATATTCCCGTAATATTCTGGGCGACAATGAATATGGAAAAGCCGTACACGGGCAGGGAGATAAGCTATAACGGAAAAATAATTCCTTGGATCGCGCCTGAGCACTGTCTCCTGCTTGTGGGATACGACGATTACAATTACATATTCCGCGACCCGCTTAAAACCGAAACGGTCACCTACTATTCAAAGCAGAGCGTGAACACCGCATACCTCGGAATGGGGGCTCAGGCGGCGGTTATTGATGTTATCAATCCGCAAAAGGGTGACGTTAATTTTGACGGATATGTGGATATTCTGGATTTAGTACGGCTTAAAAAGAGAGCCGCCGAGCTTACCGAGCTTAAAAGCGTCTATAACGCCGATATGAACAGCGACGGCGAAATAAACAGTCTTGATTTAAGTGAGCTTCGCAAGGCTCTGCTTAAATGAGGATAAAAAAGAGGTTCTATTGCGAATGTTGGGGTGTTTCTGGCCCCGCAAGCCTCACGGGGGCTGTCGCGGCGAAGCCGTGACTGGGGGATATTTAGGTCCGCAAAAACCAAAATGTATCCCTCCACCGCCATTCGGCGGTCCCCCTTCCGTAAGGCTTGGGAGGCAAAATCTCACAGAACCCCAATATTTAGAATAGAACCAAAAAAGAACGGCGGGGAATTTCCACCGCCGTTTAATATATCCAAATACCTGTTAATCAATTTTTCCGAGCTGGCTTAAGGCGTCGGTAATGGTCTTTTCGTAGGCCTCCTTGCCGTACTTGTCAACCTCCGCCTTGTTCTTTTCGCCGTGGGTAAGACAGCCCGCGCCGCCGATACAGCCGCCCACGCACGCCATACCCTCGATAAAGTTGGCGTCAAGCACATTCTTGCTCTTTTTAAGCAGAGCCATACGGCATTCCTCTATACCGTCACAGGAAACCGCCTTTAAATCAAAGTCGGTTATGCCGCGCTCCTTAAGACCCTCGGCAACCGCGTCGGAAAGTCCGCCGCAGCGGGCAAAAATTCTGCCGTAGTAGGAGGCGTTGTCAAGCACGCCCTCCTCCATATTCATAATTTCAAGGTCGCGGCTGTCAAACAGCGCCTGCAGCTCCTCAAAGGTGATAACACAGTCGATATAGGGGCGAACTTCTTCCTTCTGATACTCCATCTTCTTTGCGGTGCATGGCCCGATAAAGACGATTTTGGAGTTGGGATCGGTCTCCTTTATGTATTTAGAGATTGTCGCGGCAGGTGAAAGGTTGTGGGAAATATTTTCCGCAAGCTCGGGGAACTGACCCTTAACATAGCTTACAAAGGCAGGACAGCAGGAGCTGGTTAAAAAGCCCTTTTCGGCAAGCTCGCCCGATTCCGCGTAGGCGACCATATCCGCGCCCAGCGCCGCCTCAACCACAGAGTGAAAGCCGAGGGTTTTAATGCCCGTGATAACCTGACCGAGCTTTGCATATCTGAACTGGCTTGAAATAGAGGGGGCGATAACGGCGTAAACCTTTTCCTTATTCTTAAGCATCTCGATAGCGTCCAAAATAAAGGATTTATCGGTAATCGCGCCGAAGGGACACTGGTAAACGCAGGCGCCGCAGGAAATGCACTTATTATTGTCAATACACGCCGCCTTAGTTTCGGTCATAGAAATCGCGCCGACCTTGCAGGACTTAACGCAGGGACGCTTGAAGTCCATAATCGCGCTGTAGGGGCAGACCTTAGCGCACTGTCCGCACTCCACGCACTTTGTTTTATCGATATGCGCCTTTTGCTGGCTGTCAAAGGTGATAGCACCCCTGCGGCATACGTCCTCACAGCGGTGTGCAAGACAGCCGCGGCATGCCTCGGTTACCTCGTAGCCGCCCATAGGGCATTCGTCGCAGGCTATCTCGATAACCTCGATAACGTTGGGGTTTTCCTTATCCCCGCCCATTGCGATTTTAACCCGCTCGCCTAAAATGGCGCGCT
>JBJEOD010000145.1:0-2524 GCA_051880535.1 Acutalibacteraceae bacterium
TCCTCCGCAAGCAGCGCAAACAGCTTCGTGCATCTCTCTCGGTGCTCTGCCCGCATTCTTGCGCTTATCACGGCAGGGCTTACAGCGCTGCGGTTCGTTTACAAAGCCCTTGGATTCGTAAAACTCCTGTTCTCTTGCAGTGAATACGAACTCCTCGCCGCAATCTTTGCAAACTAACGTCTTGTCTTCAAACATTTTTAACTACCTCTCTCGGTTGGTTTTTTTAGCCCCGGACGGAATCGCACCGACATCTTTGGTATCAACGCTCTGCTGGTTTAAGCTACATGGGCATATTTCCGCGCCGTTAGGCGCTTGTTTATTTTTTTAATTTTTTTCTTATCCGTAAAAGCGCGTTATTGACGGATTTTTCGGAAATACCGAGTACATTTGCAATTTCTATGTACCTTTTTCCCGAAAGAAAAAGCTGTAAAACGCTGTATTCAAGCCCTGAAAGCTCAAGCCTTATGCTGTCTGTAAGGGTTTTGTAGCTTTCCCTGTCGAAAAAAATTTTTTCGGGACTGTTTGAGTCGGTTATCTCGACCTCGTCTATCGGAGACAAAAGCTCGTCCGGAATTTTTTTACGGCTTTTAAGCCTTTTTGCGGAGGTAATCACCGACCGCTTTATACAAAGGGCGGCAAAGGTGGAAAAGGAGGATTTTTGCATATCGTAATTCTTGACCGCCGAATAAAGAGCGTAGGTTGCCTCCTGAACCGCATCCTCCCGCTCGCTTTGAGCGCAGTATTTATCGGCATAGAAATGAATCTGCGGAAGATAACGCTCGATTATAACCTGCAAAAGCTCAAAATCGCCGCCGTTAATAAGACTGACGATTTCTTCATCAGACAGGTTTTCGTAATTTTCGACAAAATCTATACTCATTACTGTTCCGCCATAGTATTTCTTTGCTAATCATAATACTCTAAGTTATCCGAAAAGTCAAGGGGAAATTTTCAATTTTTTAATTTTTTTACCAAAATGTGAAAAATATGCTTAATTTTTGTAACATATATGTCACAGAATCTCTGCGCGTGCGCCTTTGTGCAGGGTGTATGCGGCAGAAATTAGGCTCGCATTCCCCCGCCAAATCACAAGTACAGCTCCTCGCTCTGCCTCAACGGTTGCCTGTGTGCCGGTAAAGGAGTTGCTTACACCTAAGGGAAAGGCGTATGAAAGCTGTGCGCCGCTAAGCTCATAAAGCAGTCCCTTAAGGGTTACGCCCTCTGACTTTTCGCTTAACGAAAAAACTGAAATATCCCCCGCTGACCTGTTTGAAAACTCAAGACCGCCGTTTATTATCGCACTCGCTGTGAAGCCGTTTAAGCAAAGAAAGCCTAAACCTCCGCGCTCGGCTATATATATTAAGGTCTGGTAATTTGCAAAGGTGTGGTCGGGTCTGCCGCCCGCACCGCCGTAAAGCATAAAGCGCGAATAACCCCGCTCAAAGCCTGCTTTAACCGCCGAAAGCATATCGGTATCATCCTTCATAACGGGGTGCCTTATTACCTCCTTACACTCGGGTACAAAGCCCAAAGAATCAAAATCGCCTACGGCAATATCGGGCTTAACTCCAAGGCTGTTAAGGTGTTTTATCCCCGCGTCCGCCGCGATTACAAGGTCGCCATCATTTTTTTTAAAAGCCTCGGGCAGACCCTCGCCCGCTCCGAAAATATAACAGATACCCATAAATTAATCCTCCGCAAATTATTACAGTATATTACATTTTTCGCTTTTGGCTTGCAAAATACGAGCCGTTTTAATATAATATCTTCTGTCTTGATATTATTATAACAAAGGAAGACTGAAAATGGAATACAAAATATCCAACGGCGCTCCCGAAAATTACTCCGAACGCGCCGAAAAGGAAAAAGCGGTTTACAGCCTGCTTACCTCGCTTGGTATTGAATATCTTCAAATCGACCACCCCGCCGCCGATACAATTGCCGACTGTGAGAATATTAACAAGGTTTTGGGAATAGAAATTTGTAAGAATCTTTTTCTTTGCAACCGTCAAAGGACCGATTTTTACCTTTTAATGCTCCCGGGAAGCAAGCCCTTTAAAACCAAAGAGCTTTCCCACAGTCTCGGTATTTCCCGCCTTTCCTTTGCCGACGCGGAGTTTATGGAGAGGTATTTGAATATCCTGCCCGGCTCTGTCAGCGTAATGGGGCTTATGAACGATACGCAAAACCGCGTGCGCCTGCTTATCGATTCAGATTTGCTTAAAGACGAGTACATAGGCTGTCACCCCTGTGTCAACACATCTACGCTTAAAATCAAAACAAGTGATATAACCGATAAATTTCTGCCTGCGGTAAAGCACGCCTATACCGCGGTTACGCTTAGCGAAAAGGAGTAAATTATGAAATATTTATATAAAAAACCGCTTTTTTGTTTCTTAGCGATTACCCTTGTTTTTTCGCTTTTCCTTTGCTCCTGCCGCACTAAAGGAGAGACCGAGTCGATGCCGAGCTATGTCTATTCCCTACCCGCCGCTCCCGTATCATCGGAAGAGCCTGTTTCATC
>JBJEOD010000146.1:0-12298 GCA_051880535.1 Acutalibacteraceae bacterium
TCCCGGAGTTCATACTCGATTTTATTGTCATCAAGCCATTTCTTTGCTTTCTGGCAGGTAGTGCATTTTGGGTAACATATAAATTTAAGCATATCGTTTCTCCTAATCAATTTTTATGTAGATTATACCACTCAATAAAAGCGGCGGTATTCTTTTCACTTACTCTGTTTTCACTGTGTGTCAATAAATACAACATTCGCTCATCGGCTTCGGTACGTTCTTTTTGTGACGCGAGACCTTTTGTGAGCATATTTATCATCAGCTTGTTAAACCCGTGAAGCTTAGCTTTATCCATACCGCCCTGCATAGTGAAAAGCGGAAAATCCTCGGGCAATGCATTGGCTTTTTGCACTTCGGGGAGCAGTGCTCCCGTATCACAAAGTCCTACCGCACAAACGGCAGAAACCTTAAATTTCTTTGCCGCCTTTTTAAACCCTTGAACCCTGCTCGCCATCAACCAACCAAGGTATATTATCGGAGTGCCGTTTTCAAGTTGTTTTTCGGCGTCTTTCAGCGAATACACCGGCAGTCCCGTCAGTTTACCGAGAATCCCAGCATATTCGGCGGTATGTCCGCATTCAGAGGTATAAACAATCGCTTTCATTTATTAAAACTCCTTTTTCTATTACGGTCTCCCGTTCTCATCAAATGGCCTTCTTCTATGGCGGCAAAGGTAGCGACGGCACACACAATACCGCCGCTGTATGCAATATCGACAAGCGGCAGAGTCAGCGGCAATATAAACATCAAAGCGCCCGTCAGTTTATTTGAAAATGAATGTACGGCGACAAGCTTCTTTTGTAGAACAAAGCCCGAAATCACATTTATAATTTTTATTACTGCGATAACCCCTATCCATACTAACAGATATGTAGGAATTATCAAAACAGGTATTATCTTAACAAGGCAAATTACGATAAAAACAAAATCTGCAACCGAATCAAGCTTTGAGCCGAAATCGGTCACGGTATCGGTTTTTCTTGCAATCACTCCGTCAAGCATATCGGTTATTCCGCCGAGCAGATAAAAAGCATAAAATTCAGGCGAGAATACAGAGAAAACCAGCAGAAGAAAACCGCATATTATTCTGCAAAATGTTAAAGCATTTGCCATAATATCACCCGTTTTAAATTATTTATTGTTCGTTGAATCAAAACACACCTTATGCTCCAAGCAGGCTTTGATCAAAGGCGAACAGCACCTCGTTGATTTCAAAAATATTGTAATTTCCTTTACTTATGAAATATTCGATGATAATATCAAACTTGTTGCTGTGGGACAGCGCAAATCCCGCCTTTTTAAGCATATCTTCCGTTTCGGCGAGAGACAACCCCAACGAAATCGCAAAGGCTATTGCGGTAGGCTTGCTCGGCTTATAATTCACATCACTGCGGATTTTGGAAAACAGCTTGCGGTCAATGTTGGCTTTCTTGTAACACTCTGCGTCGGTCATTCCTTTTTCGTCTATCTTGCGGAGTAACATCTGTGAAAATCTTTCGTCTATCTGCTTAAGTTTTGAGTCAAGATCATCAGCCGAAAAGAGTGCTTTTGAGTCGCATATCTCCATCGCATTAATTGACTGCGTTGGTGGGTTCATCCGCATACTTTCGCGCCGATAATCCGTATGCTCGTCCACATAATTATCGTCTATGTATTCCGCAATATCTGCAAACAACTTCTCGCTGATTTTATACGCCGCTTTATCAAAAATAACGATATAAACGGTCATATCATTTTCAAGCAAAAAATCGCTAATAACTTGGGCGGCTACCTTTAACGCCTGATCCTTCGGGTAGCCGTAAACTCCCGAGGATATAAGCGGAAAAGCCACGGTTTCGCATTTGTGTTCTTTAGCCAGAGCTAAGGACTCACGGTAACAAGATTCAAGCAAAGCCTTTTCCCCGTGTTTGCCGTCTTTGTAAATCGGACCGACGGTATGAATCACATACTTTGCGGGAAGATTATACCCGCCCGTTATTTTCGCCTTCCCTGTCTTACACCCGCCGATCGTTCTGCACTCAGCGAGCAATCCCGCGCCTGCGGCATAATGAATCGCACCGTCAACACCTCCGCCGCCCAAAAGCGACTCGTTTGCGGCGTTCACAATGGCGTCCACCGCCATTTTAGTTATATCGTTTCTTACTATTTCAAGCGGCATATCAACATTCTCTCCCATCAAGTAGCAAATTGTTATAATATAATATATCGGTGATGTCAGAAACATCATCACTTTTTGTAAATTTCTTTCAGCCTATCTATCGCCATTTTTACATCCAAGCTGTGAAAGCCGAGGTAGGTCAAAGCCATTCTATCGGCATTACAGAAAAATCCGCCGAGAAAATGATTGATAAAATCGTAAAGCTAAAAGACAAATATATCGCAATGTGCCGTGAGTCTTATATGCCCGACAATATTAAAACAGCTCTTGAAAGCCTTATAGAACAAAGAATTACAATATTGACAAAATAACAATAAGGGTTTGAGTTGTAGTGAACAACTGCCCAGATTCAACCTCTGCATTATCTAGAAGCACAATCAATTTATTATTACTCACTTTAGGCAAACAATCATATCATCCACATCGGGACGATTAGGTTATCTCTGTCAAGGGCAAAGAGGCGGTCGCTCATACAGAGCACAGCAGATGTGCCGAGCACCAAGGGCGATTTACCGATAACACTTTCATTTTAGAACTGCAAATTCTTATTGCCCGAATCAGCGTTAAAAAACATAATATAGTAGATTGGTATATAAGTTATTTTGCCGTTTTGTGTGACATTTCTTTCGTTGGATACAACGAACGCTTTTTTGATATGATAGTCTTCGTTTTGAACAAATGTGTTCAATGCGCTATGCACGGTATAGTCCTTACCGGACTTTACTTCAATCGGTACGGCAGAAAGGCTATCATAATCATCAATAAGAAAATCAACCTCACCCTTGCTGCGATTGTCATAATAAAAGAGTTTATGACCGTGAGCGATTAATTCGCTCGCAACAACTGTTTCATAAACAGATCCCAGATTGATACTTCTCTCATCATTCAGTACAGCTCTGATGTTATTTCCGTAAAGAATACCCGTAAGAATACCGACATCATTCAGATAAAGCTTAAGCAGATTCTTTCCTGTAGATTCGATTAGGGGGAATGTCGGATTGGAAATCGCCTGCACATTCAGTGCGATACCTGCGCTTATAAGATAATCGAATTCATCTGCATAATTATTGAATGTCTTACCCCTCTTGTTCTCAATGCTTTGTACGACAATTCTTTTTTTCTTATTCTCCATATTAGAGGGGATAAGGTCATAAATTCTACGAATCTTCAATTTCATTTCATCATCATATTTTGAAGCATCTGCAGCATAGTAATCGTGAATTTCATCCTGTATATCGCGGACTGCTTGAATGTTTTTTGTTTCAAGATAGGCGTTAACCGCATCGGGCAATCCGCCTACAAGCAAGAATTTGCGGAATAAATCTAGCATTTTATTGTGCATGGACTCATCTAATGCTTCAAATCGTTCAAACTTTTTGCGCATTGAGGAAATCGCAAGTTCGTTCATTCCGTTAGCATAAAGAAATTCCTCAAAATCCAGCGGGAACATTCTGACCTTTCGAATGCTGCCCATTGGGATTGATGTGGTTTGCGATAGCGTAACACCTAAAAGAGATCCGCTTGCAATATAAGTGAACTTATTATCCTGCGACAAAAATTTGAGCAGAGTGAGTAAATGAGGATAAGCCTGAATTTCATCAATAAAAATCAGAGTGTTTTCTTTATTCTTCATTTTATTTCCTGCAAGCATACTGACTTGCAGATAAAAATCTTCGACGGTTTTAGTACCTTCAAAAAGTCGGTCGCCCAAAGAGTCAGCAATCATATTGATTTCTATATAGTTTTCAAAAAGTTTTTTGCCCACATAATTAATGATGTAGGTTTTGCCAATCTGACGGGCGCCGTCGATTAAAAGAATCTTTTTAGAATCAGATTTTAAATGCTCTTCAATGAGAGATTCTATCTTACGGTATAGCATAAAAATTCCTCCGTCGAAACTTTTCAAATGCATTATAGCACAATAATAATGATATTTCAATATCAAATTGCGATGAATTTTATGACATTTCAAAGCAAAGAGATGAAAACCTCAGCTAAAATGAATTTTCACTTTCAAGAGCGGAAAAAGTGAAGAGAACCCTTTAAACATCGCTGTTTTCGGGGTTCTCTTTCGCGGCTTTATCTTCCGTCAAATTCCGCTAAGTTCGTTTTTCGGCACTCGATCAATAGCCCGCTGCTTTTTTGCAAGGCTACAGGCTTCATGGTTTCCGTGTTCAAATACATATATGCTATATTGATTATTCATTTGTCGGCAAACACCTTCTGAGGTCGAACAATGCTTTCATCAAACAGATACACGCGGCAGCATAAACAAGCAGCATAATAAACGATATTATTGTCCACACCTCCGACAACCAGGGATAAAGGCATACAACCATCGTGATTGCCGTCAGCATAACGGTTTGAAGTGTTCTGTACCGCAGAAGCTTTGCGTCCAATCCATAGCCTTCCGGCTGATGCTTTGCAGCAATAGACGCAAGGTTGGTAAGCAGCTGAAAATTGAAATACAGATTTATTAGACAAATTATAATATCCAAAAACTGCCATAATCCGTCAAGCTTTATGCCAACCCAGCTTGCAAGCCACTCTGCACCGTTCCAAAAGCCCAGTATCACGCACAAGGTTTCAAGCAGGGATAGCTCCCGTTCCTCATCCTTAAGCAGGTTAATCGATGAGAAAAATAATATGTATCCTATGAACGCAGGTAAAATACTGACTGTGCCGACATTGATATTGAAGCAGACGAAAAAGTAACCCCAAGCCGCCTTTGATATACCGTTATAAAGCTTTTGATAGTCTGTCATTCTTCCGCTCCCTCTTCATACAGGTCAAGCCGCGCCGCAAGACGGTTATTTATATACAAGTCAGCGGCATAATATTCCGTAATGATGTCGTCACGCTCAGGATCAAAGGTTCCGCCGCCTCCAATGTTGAATTCAATTGTCGGTCCCCATCCGAGCTCCGTTCTTTTTGTGCCCCAGCTTTCTCCCGTACTGCTGTTTCCGCCGCAGTCATATCCGATTGCTTCAGTCAGGTTATCAGGACGCTTTTCGCCGTGATACACAGGCGCAACGGAAATTCCGATTTGCTCAATCTTATCTCTTTCTGCCTGCGAGCCAAGATGTGTAACGGCATCGCTTTGTGTTCTGACCGCTCTTGTGAACTCGGCATTGGGCTTGGGGGTTGTATCAAAGTTAGGCGTAGCAATTCCCAAAAGCAGGTTGCTCTCGTCTGTCTGTTCTGTACTTTCGACGGTATATAACGTTTGCACCTTTATGTCAATACGAATATCACAGGCTGTACCCGAATATACAATACCCGGAAGCTCTGTGCAACCCCAATTCCAATCCTCTCTTGCTTCAATGTTTTTGAACTCCTCCAAGGGAATCGCAACCCAGCGACAGTTCTCTTTTATAGCCCTGAGCTTTTGGACTGCAAGATAAATTTTTCCGTCTTCTTCAGGTTGACCGTTCGGCGGATAGCTCGTCTTCATCACTAAGAGACCCTCATAGGCATTTTTGTCACACTGCTCTAAGTTATAAATGTAATATCCGCTTTGAGAGTCAGGCCAATTGTCAATACCGCAATCCCAATTTGGATAGATGCCTTTCTTTTCCCTTTCAAGCATCTCGTCTGCTATCTCTGCCTGCATAGACTCAGGCGCACACATCGCCCGATAAGCTCCGTTCTGAGCGAGTATTGCTTTTGCGTAGGTATCAAACGCACCTGCGGGAGTAGTGCAGGGAATACTTCTTGCCGACGCAAGAGTTAACTGTAAAAAGTTGCTTGAATCATATACTTTTGAGGCTTGCACACCAACCGCTAACGAAAAGGTCAGGAGGATAATTGCACAGACAGACACCAATTTCATTCCGACAGGATATTTTTTAAAACGGGCAATAGCTTCAATCCGTTCACGAATATTTTTGCCGCCGTTGTTGATACAGGTACTGCCCGGAGTTTTTGCAAAGCGGTCGTTTGCCATTGAGAGAAGAATTCGACCGTAGTCTCTGCGTTCCTCACCCTTGAGCTGCTCAAGAACATACTGATCGCACCGTGCCTCCATATCGTTGATTGCCCGATTCGCGCAATAAATTATAAGTGGATTGCACCAGTGCAGACATCTGAGCAGGCATATTACAACGCTACAAAGGGTATCCTTGTACTTCAGGTGCAGAAGCTCGTGTAAGATTACCTTATCATCAATATCATTATCGGCAGGTATCACTAATACGGGACGTAAAATTCCGCACACAAAGGCGCTCGGTAATCCGCATACCGCAATCACCCGTTTAATCCTAACATTTTGTTCTTTAGCAATTTGCCCGATGTGTGAAATAAGCTCATCGGAAGGTTCAATACCGTTTCGCAGCACCATGCGAAGACGGATATATGATGTAAGATATTTTATAATGTGGATAATAACTCCGAAAATATATCCTGCGAAAATCCATTGCGGAATGGTTTTTGGTACAGCGGTTAATATGGGTATCGGTAAAAGAACCCGTGTGGCGGAATAATCCCCAAACCATGCTTTGATTACCTCTATAACCAACTGCCAATGAAATAATGTGTACCTTCCGTTAAAGCCTGCGGGTATCAATATCATAACCCCAAGTACACCCCAAACGGCAAAATGCCATTTTGGAGGCAGTTTATCCTTAAACAACGCCTTAATCACAAGCAAGAGAACAGCCACGCCTGAGACCGTAAGCGTTTGGAGAAGAAATCCCCATATATCAAGCATTTCTACACCTCCATATCATCAAGGAGCTTGCGCAGACGCTCTCTTTCTTCTTTGCAGATGGGCTCCTCTTTTAAAAAAGCCGCAATCAGATCTCCGGCGGAACCGCTGTAGACACGATTAAGAAAGCTCTCCCGTTCCTTCTGACGGCAGCTTTCACGATCCAAAATCGCATAATAAATATGCGGATAGATTTCCTTATCAATCCGCACCAAGCCCTTTGACTCCATACGGGTCAGATAAGTCAGTACGGTATTGCGGCTCCAGCCTGTGCTTTTATACAAATTATTGACGAGAATTCCAAGCTCAGCGCCCTCGGTTTCCCACAGTGCATTCAGAACAGTCCACTCCCGTTCGGATAACTTCATAAAATCGCCTCCTACAAGTGTAGTATCCACCTATATACTACACTTGTAGTAACCGTTTGTCAAGAGTTTTTTCTGTTGTCCTTTTCTTTTTTAAAGCGATAAAAAAGGTTTGATATATGTTTTATATAATTCTGCCGTATAAAGAGAATAATTGAGGACAAGCGTTATTTAGGTGATGATCCCGATTTTCCCGAAACAATCTCGACTGCCAGCTGTAGACCAGAGAACACAAGGAACGTGGAATCCCGATCATCTTTGAAAAGGAAGTCATCCATACGATCCAAGTATCCAGCGAACTGCTCATTATCTGTCTTTTGTCGGAATTTGTGAATTATTTTTATTTTTATAATTATATTTTGAAAGTATTAAAATGGCTTGACATAAATAAAATTAAAAGATAAAATCATATCAGTATAGGCGACGATGAATATATCGTTTTCTATGTTGGCATATTCAAAAATTTGAAGATTAAAAGCCTGTTTGAAATAACCCCGCCTTTATTCACCAAACTAATACTCGCATACTTAAACGGTGTATTGTTTTGTCTGCAAACGTCAAGCGCTTAAAGTTATTCGTTATGCATTTATCTAAGACAATGCACGGCGCAATTGTTTTTTTGTATCATAAACCGTAATTTATTGTAACAAGGAGGAAGTTACTCATGATTCATGACCCATCACACAGCCCGGTAATACCACAAGAAAATCCTATTTTACTATCCCAGGCAGATAAAGATATTCTTAAAAAATTGGGAGAAAAAATTGCGCTGATCGCCTCTGATCCGCAAAATGCGCAAAATATCAAGAACTGGAAACTGCTTAATGACAAAAAATCCGTGCGTCCAATGGTATGGATTAACGAGGTACCTTGGCATGAAATGAATGTCAACGACGAACTGACATTGTATTGCGAAAATCCATGGGCGCGCGACTTGGAGCAGTCCTTAAAACGAACAATATATCAGTGGAATCATTTTCGGGGTGATATGGTTGTAAATCCGTATATAGAATGTCCCCTTGCTATTCATTCCACCGATTTCGGTATTGTAGAAAAGGCGGATACAGCCTATTCCGACAAAGAAAACGATGTATATTCACGCCATTTTATCCCGCAAATTACCAACCCGGAGGATATAGAGAAAATCAAAATGCCGGTGATAACTCATTATGAGAAAGCCACACAGAACGCTTTTGATGCGATGTCCGATATTTTTGACGGGATTATTCCGGTTAAAAAAATCGGTCAGACGCATATATGGTATACACCGTGGGATTATCTGATCCGCTGGTGGGGTGTGGAACAAGCAATGATGGATCTTGTTCTGAGACCCCAAATGGTCCATGACATCTATGAAAGAATGGTTCAGGCGTGGATGACCGAGCTTGACCAATTTGAACAGCAACAGCTTTTATCTCTGGACAATTCAAACATACGGGTTGGTTCAGGCGGATACGGCTATACCGACGACCTTCCGGATCCAAACAGCTATACCGGACCGGTAACAGCGAAGCAAATGTGGGGATGTTCCAATGCTCAGATCCTTTCCTCGGTTTCCGAGCAGATGCACTGGGAATTCGCCATTGAGCACGACTTAAAATGGCTTGAGCGTTTTGGGCTGGTTTATTACGGATGCTGTGAGCCTCTGGACAAAAAGATTAACATTCTGCGCAGAATAAAAAACCTGCGTAAAATCTCTGTATCTCCATGGTGTGATTCACGCAGGGCAATCGATGAAATCGGTTCAGATTATGTCATCAGCCGAAAACCGAATCCGGCTGTATTAGCAGTTGATTTTGACGAACGTGAAATAAAAAAACAGCTTTGCGATTTCTTGGACATGACACAAAACAACTGTCATGTAGAGATCATTATGAAAGACATCTCCACTGTGGGCAGACATCCGCAAAGACTATGGGATTGGGAAACAGTGGCAATGGAAACAGTGATGAAATATGTTAAATAATGCAACTGCTTTCCAAGATGCTCACTAAGTACGGCTGTTAACACGTAAGAAAACATTTAAGGATCTTCTTATATAACAACTGAATATTATATCGGGAGAACCGGCTCAGATGAAAGCAGTGTTTATACATAATAACAAAACAATATCGTGAGGAGATTTATTGTGAACAGCAAAGAAAAAGTAATCCAAGCATTAAACCATGTTGAAGGTCCGATTCCGCTGGACTTCGGGGGCACATCTGTTACAGGGATTCATTGCCTTGTGCTGGAAAAATTAAGGCAGTATTATGGGTTGCCCAAAAAACCGATCAGTATTATCGATCCCTATCAAATGCTTGGTTTTGTGGATGAAGACCTGAAGCAGGCAATGGGGGTTGACACAGATTATGTTTGGGGGAAAACAAACATATTTGGCTTGTCCGGTCCCATTCAAAAAGAGTGGAAAACGCCATGGGGTCAGTCGGTTTTAGTGACAGAGAATTTTTGCCCGCACCGGGCTGACAATGGCGAGGTGTTTATTTATACCCAAGGAGATAAGAACTTTCCGCCTGTTGCGAAAATGCCGGTTGGCGGCTATTTCTTCAATGTAATTCCGAGGGGACATTCTTTTGATGAGGAAGAACAGCGGGTCGAGGAAAATTTAGAGGAATTCGGTTTTTTGACCGAGGATGATTTGACCTATTTTGAAAACCAAACCAAGCAAAAAATGCCTTCCAACAGAGCGCTAATTGCCAATATAGGCGGAACTGCATTCGGTGATATTGCGCTTGTCCCCGGACCGATGCTGAAAGAACCGAAAGGATTGCGGGATATTTCAGAGTGGTATATGGCAACTGTATTATATCCTGATTATATTCGCAAAATATTTGATAAGCAGCTGGAAATTGCATTGGAAAACTTAAAAATGGCATATAACCGTTTAGGCGACAGCATTCAGGTAGTCTTCATTTGCGGTACTGATTTTGGCACCCAAAACGGTCCGTTTTGTTCTATCGAACAGTTTGAAAGCTTATATGCCCCTTATTACAAGGCAATCAATAACTGGATCCATCAAAACACCGGCTGGAAAACCTTTAAGCACAGCTGTGGTTCTATTATGCCTATATTACCTGCGCTGATTGAAAGCGGATTCGATATTATCAATCCGGTACAGTGGACCGCGAAGGATATGGATGCACATAAGCTAAAGGAACAGTTTGGCAAACAAGTTGTTTTTTGGGGCGGCGGAGTAGATACCCAAAAGACTTTTGCCTTTGGTACACCCGATGACGTGAAAAAAGAAACGCTTGAGATGTGCAAGCTGTTTGGCAAAGGCGGCGGATTTGTCTGCAATACCATCCATAACGTTCAGGCAAACACACCGCCTGAAAATGTTGCGGCGTTTGTGGAAGCTTTAAACGATTATAATCGTGGAACATTCTGATTGGATTGGGTGCGAATTGATCGCTGAGTTCAAAAAATCAAAATAGATTAATTATACAACACAAGACCCACAGAGTTTTGCTCTGCGGGTCTTGCGTTTCTCCCAAGGGGTTATTAAAGGCTTAGAGAGAAATCAACTCTAATTTTAATTAATCTACCATAGACTTTTACAAAACACGGGAGAAAAGCGCGAAAATACTAATCCCGCGTGTTTTAATACATCATACATTCAACATATTTATCCATAAAATATGCCGATGATGAAAGGTCTACTGTATCAGATTTTTCTGCCAATAAGAAGGATTTTTTCTGTTGTTCTTTAGAAAGCAATACTGTTATTGCTCCCATTCCTGCGGCATTTCCTATTGCAACTGTTTTCGGAGCAAGTTCTTTTGGAATAAGCCCTATTTCACCTGCATTATTAACATCAATAAAGCTACCAAATCCGCCTGCTAACAGCAATTTATCAATATCGCCTATTTCTATATTAAGTTCATTGATAAGTGAATATATTCCGGCGCAAATAGCCGCCTTTGCAAGCTGAACCGTGCGAATATCCTTTTGAGTAATCAGAATACCGCTATCACCTATTTTAACTGCAGGGTTATCCTCATATTCTGTTATGTATTCCGAATAATCTTCGTTAAATTCATCAATACAACCCATTTCATCTACAATACCCAACTGCAAAAACACAGAAACGGCGTCTATAAGACCCGAACCGCAAATGCCGATCGGCTTTTGATTATTTATTGTGGTGTAGTTGATTTTTCCATTTTCAATATAAACCTTGTTTATAGCTCCGTCTGACGCAACAGAGCCCATTGTTATTCCCGCTCCCTCAAAAGCGGGTCCTGCAGCTGTTGAACAGCACACCAATTTTTCGCCTTTGAACAATGCCATTTCGCCGTTTGTTCCAATATCGATTATCAGTGTTGCATTATTCTGATTGATCAAATCATAAGCGGACAATACCGAACAGGTTATATCACTGCCGACAAAGGCAGACATGGTTCTCGGAATAAAAATAGTTGCATTATCAAATCCGTCGATTCCGCACTCAGAAGCGGAATAATATTTCCCCAAATATTCATCAATTTCAAAAGGAGCTTTGGAAATAGGCGTTACATCTTCTTTGAGTAACAAATACATCATGGTTGTATTGCCGGTAATTACAATGGCATCTACTAAACCGCAATCAATATTATTATTTCTGCAAATCTTTTTGAAGGATTTTTCCAACTCATGCAAAAGCACAAGTGATAACTCTTTCCCGTTACCTCTAAGAGCTGCTTCTATCCTGGAGATAACATCTCCTCCATATGAACACTGCGGATTTAAAAAAGCATCATAAGCTTTTAGTTTTCCGTTTTTAAGGTCATAACCGTACACTGCTACCGTTGTAGTGCCAATGTCTACTGCAAAACCGAAGTTTTTTCCTATAGGATTAAAATCAAAGCTCGGCAATACACCTTGCAGCATAACGGAAGTACTTTCATTAGAGGAAACGATTATTTCACAATCCCCTGTCGCATAGGTCATGCATGAAAGACGCTTATCCGCCGATTTTTCCCCTAATAACTTCTGCTCTTTTTCGGTGATTTCTGACACTGATCCCTTTACCGTAACCAGGCATTTACCGCAGGTATGATTGCCGGCGCAGAGCATAGATAAAGTGACCCC
>JBJEOD010000147.1:0-12298 GCA_051880535.1 Acutalibacteraceae bacterium
GGTTGCCGCCGCCTGCGCAAACGGAAAATGCAATAAGGGCGAGGATGTAACCGACAAGGTAAAGGGCGGCGACCTTATTGTTAATTTCACCGACGAGCGGGTAATTCTAACGGGCGACGCGGTGCTCGTCTTTGACGGGGTTACGGAATATTAATAAAAAAGCTTGAGTTTGGCTTACGCCTTGCTCAAGCTTTTTTAATTCGTAATTCGTAATGCGTAATTCGGAATTAAAATACATTAAATTACAGATTAAGCGTACAAAGGAGCTTTGCGATTAATCTTTTTCATATTCTAATATATCTTCTACATTACAGTTTAAAACAAAACAATCCTTTGTCAAAAAATCCAAATCAAACCGTTCAATATTATCGGCTTTATAGTATCAGTCAATGTTATTCTTCCTCACCGTCTTCAAAGGAATAGCGGTTCAATTCGTCAAAGTCAAGGAATTCGGAGAGGGTCATATTAAAGGCAATCGCCAGCTTATGCAGAGTTTTAACGCGCGGATTTTTTGTAATTCCCCTGACAATATTATCAAGGGTGGATTGCTTAACATCGCTCATTTCGGCAAGCTTATTAATCGAAATTCCTCTTTTTTTACATAAGGAACGTATTCTGTTTACATATATTTGAGAATAATCCAAGCTGCATACCCCATTATAGCTATTACCCGATTTTGGGTTAATATAATGATAATATGCTTTTGCTCTCTAATTACCCGAATACGGGTTGACATTTGAATTAATCTTATGTAAAATAAATATACCCGTTTTCGGGTAATAAAATCAAGAGGGGTTAAAATGAAGACTTGTACTTTTTTCGGACATAGGGATGCTCCTGAAACAATAAAACCTATTCTAAAAGCTACAATAATTAATTTGATTGAGAATGAAACGGTTTATGATTTTTATGTGGGAAATCAAGGCGATTTTGATTCAATGGTGCTTGATATATTAATAGAGCTGTCTGATTTGTATAATATCAGATATAATGTTGTGTTAGCATATATTACAGGCAAAAAATATGATTTTGAACGATATAAAGGCGTTAATACAATATTTCCTCACGGTATTGAAAAAACTCCCCCCAGGTTTGCAATTTCATATAGAAACAACTGGCTGATTAAGCAATCGGATTATGTAATAACCTATGTTACACATAGCTGGGGAGGAGCTGCTGAGTTTAAAAATATTGCTGAAAAGAAAAGGAAAAAAGTATTTGAACTTTCTACATATTCAATTGACGGTTGAAAAAATAATTTCTGCAACACAAAACTAAATTTACCCCTTGTAGGGACAGGCGTCCCCGACTGTCCGCAATTCAGTTCTTAGATGTCAGACGTTAGGCAAACAGCGGGTGTGCCCTTATATCTCTGCGGTGAGATTGAAAAATAATCGCAAGAATAAAAACGACCGTCCGTACAGACAGCCGTTTTTGCGTTCTAATTGTTTAAATTCTGATGGTGATAGCCGTAGGTTTCGGGGGTCAGGGGCTCAAAGCGGTAGCCCATTTTCATAAGCCCCTCAATTATTTCGGGGAGCGCCTGAACCGTAGTTGTCTTAACCGACGAGTCGTGCATAAGCACACAGGCGGAGTTTTTATTTTTGGCGCTGTTTAAAACATTGTTTCTGATATAGGTGTAGCTCGGGGTATTTGAGTCCGCGTCGCCCGAGGCTACATTCCAGTCAAAATAGGAATATCCCTTTTCCTGCACAAGACCTACAAGCCGCGTCATAACGCCTTTGCAGTATTTCGCGCTCACCTTATTACTGCTGCCGCCGGGAAACCGTATTACCGTGGATTTTACGCCGATAATGCTTTCTACCTTGTCGGAAATCTGCTGTAAATCCTTGAAATACGCGTCGGTGCTTGAATAAATCTGCGAGTAGTTATGGCTGGCGGAATGAAGTCCTACCGTGTGACCCGCCTCGTAAATATTTTTTACATAGCCTATATCAGCCGAATTTATTACAAAGAAGGTCGCCTTGACCCCGTATTTTTCAAGAATATCAAGGATTTTAACGGTGTTTTTTGAGGGACCGTCGTCGAAGGTAAGATAGCATACCTTGTTTCCGCTCGGAACGGTCGCCTGCGGAGACGAAACGGTGGTCTGCGACGATACCGCCGCAGACTCAGCCGCCTTTTTTGCGCTTAAGGTTTCAATTTTTTTCTTAAGCGACGCGTTTTCGTCTTCAAGCTTTTTCTTTTCGCTCTGCGCCGCCGCTAACTGCGAGCTTATGTCGGTATTTGCCTTGTCTTTTTCGGCTATCTGCTTTTCGTATTCGGAAATTTTAGCCTCTGCCGTTTCGATAAGGCTCTGATTTTCGGAGATCTGCGCCTTGACCGAGGAGATATAGCCGTCCTTCTTTTTAATGACGACCAAGGAACAAACAAGCGCGCCGACAAGAACGAAAATAACGCAGGTAAAAATGATATTTGAAGCCGATTTGAAAAACTTCACTGTAATGTTCCTTTCGTTTTTAAAATTCCTGCCGAAAAAATTTCGCAATTCTATTTTAACACACTCCCCTAAAAAAATATATACTTTCTTAATTACAAATTATTACAGTTGACGCAAATTGCTGATAAATCTGTTGCCAAATTGTAATTAAAATGATATAATTTAAAAAAATGCTTTAAGAGGGTGTTATTTTGTCTTCTAATACAGTAATTACAAGCGACAGCACGACCGATTTAAGCCGCGAGCTGCGCGAGCGTTACAATGTTTCGGTAATGCCGCTTCGCATAACCTTAGGCGATAAGACCTATACCGACGGTGTGGATATTACCCCCGACGATATTTATGCGCATCACGACAGAACGGGGGAGCTGCCCAAAACCGCCGCTACCAATGTGGGCGACTGCATCGACTTTTTCAAGCCCTTTACCGACGCAGGGAAAACCGTAATTCATTTTACAATAAGCTCCGAAATGTCGTCTACCTACAACAACGCCTGCCTTGCGGCAGAGGAGCTTGGCAACGTGTATGTTATCGATACAAAAAACCTTTCTACAGGCGGCGGTCTGCTTGTGGTATCGGCGGCGGAGATGCTTAACGCGGGACTTTCAGCCGAGGAAACGGTCGAGAAAACCCGCGCGCTTGTACCCTGCGTTGACGCCTCCTTTGTCATTGACAGTCTCGAATACCTTTACAAGGGCGGCAGATGCTCGGCGCTGGCTATGTTCGGCGCGAATCTGTTAAAGCTTCAGCCCTGTATTCAGGTTAAGGACGGCAAAATGGACGTTGCAAAAAAGTACCGCGGAAAATTCTCCGAGGTTTTAAAGCAGTATGTCAGGGATAAAATTTCCGATTATTCGGATATTGAGCTTGACCGCGTTTTCGTCACCCACGCAGGCTGCGACCCCGAGCTTGTAAACGAAATAGTCGAGATCGTAAGGAAAGAGGTTCCCTTTAAGGAGGTCTTTTTGACCCGCGCGGGCTGTACGGTTTCCTCCCACTGCGGGGCGAATACCTTAGGAGTTCTGTTTATCCGCAAGTCACCGATTTAATTATTTCGCATATTATATTAGCAGGGGTTGCTTGTGGGATATCCCTGTTATCGGCGACTGTCGTTGACCGTCTTTAAATAACCGATAGACCCCTTGATATAAAAGCGGCCGTCCTATTGCAAAATAGGGCGGTCGTGTTTTTGTTAACGGACAAAAAGGCAAATGCAAGTGAATTTTGTCGAAACAAAAAAAATTAATTTGAGTTTATATCCAATGCATAGCGGTAATAATTCTAATAGGAATTACGGAGGTGCCGTTATGTATAACAACAAGGTGATTATATGCGGGGTGGATACCTCAAAGCTTCCGCTATTAAAGGAGGCAGAAAAGGAGGAGCTTTTAAAAAAGGCAAAGGCGGGCGACCGCTTGGCGCGCGAAAAGCTGATAAACGGCAATCTGCGGCTTGTTTTAAGCGTTATACAGCGCTTTACGGGCAGGGGGGAAAATCTTGACGATTTGTTTCAGGTCGGCTGTATAGGGCTGATTAAATCGATAGACAATTTCGATATAACCCAGAATGTACGGTTTTCTACCTACGCCGTTCCGATGATAATAGGCGAAATACGCCGCTATTTAAGGGATAACAATTCAATCAGAGTCAGCCGTTCGATAAAGGACACCGCCTATAAGGCGATGCAGGTAAAGGAGCGGCTTGCCGGCAAAAATCAGAACGAGCCTACGGTGGAGGAGATTGCAAGGGAGCTTGAAATTCCCGTGGAGGAGGTTGTGGTTGCCCTTGAAAGCATTGTAAGCCCGATTTCACTTTACGATCCCGTTTATTCGGACGGCGGCGACACGATATATGTCCTCGACCAGGTAGGAGACAACAATGACGACACCAACTGGCTTGACGAAATCGCCCTTAAAGAGGCGATAAAAAATTTAAGCGAGCGTGAAAAGCACATTTTGTCCCTGAGATTTATGCAGGGAAAGACACAAATGGAGGTCTCAGAGGAAATCGGAATTTCGCAGGCGCAGGTGTCAAGGCTTGAAAAAAGCGCCCTGCAAAGAATAAGGCAGTAGGCAGAAAAAAAGGGACGGAGACCGTCCCTTACATATTAAGAGCTTAAATTTTAAGCATTCAAAGGTCAGAAGCAGACCCGCCGCGGCGCAGACGCTTTTGCCTGAGTCTGAGCTTATCGGGCAGTATATACGCGAAGGGATATGCGACGGCACAGAGAATGAGCGCCGCCCATATGTCGATTACCGAATGCTGCTTTAAAAAGACGGTGGAGATGCAGATAAGCAGGGTTGCGGCAATAAAGCCGAGCCGCCAACAAAGGGTTTTAAACCTTTCACAATGTAAGCTTGTAAAAAGCACCGCGAAGGAGCCTATGACGTGAAGCGAGGGGCAGACGTTGGTGTTGGTATCGAAATCGTAAAGCGCCCTTACTATCATCACGCAGATATTGTCCCGCTCAAATTCGGTGGGACGAAGCTCCTGCGCCGTCGGATAAACAATGTAAATTACCGAGGTCGCCGTATATGTAAGTATTATAAAGTACATCAGCTTTTTAAAGGCGGGAATGTCAAAAAAAGCGGTGTAAAGGTGAATCCCTATAAGAAAGACAAACCAAAAATAATATGGAAAAACAAAAAATTCGCAAAAGGGAATTTTCGCGTCAAGCGGTGAGACGACGGGGTGATAGTCAAGGGTCAGTCCGCGCTCTAAAATCAAAAAGGTCAGCCCGTAAATCGGCCAGTACAGCAATAAAAGCAGGTGGCGAAATTCGGGTGAGGTTATGTTTGAGGGTCTTAATTTTCTATAATCTACCATAAATTATGTCTAAGTCCTTAATAATATATTCGGTTATGCTTTTTGCGGCGCAACCCGTAAACTCTTCGGCTAAGGTTGACGACATTTTTTTAAGCCCTTCGCCGTCCTCAAGATAATCACAGACGGCGTCGCAAAGCCCTATAACCGATTCGCGCATATCGGCAAAGCCGTTTTTAAGGAAAAATTCATAGTTGCGGGTTTCACAGCCCGGCACCGCGTCAACAAACAGCATAGGAAGCGCCTTTACCGCCGCCTCGGTGGTGCTAAGTCCCCCCGGCTTTGTAAGAATCATATCCGCCGCGTCCATATAAAGCGGCATACGGCTTGTAAAGCCTATTACGCGGATATTCTCAGGCAAAGGGTATTTTGTAAGCGATTTGTAAAGCCGTAGATTGTTGCCGCAGATTACCGTCAGCATAGAATCCGAGGGCAACTGCTGGGGCAGGTATTCCGCAAGGGTTTTTATAGGTCCGCAGCCCATACTGCCGCACATTAACAGCACTATTTTTTTGTCCTGCGGGAGCGAAAGGGTTTTTCTTGCCTTATTGCGGTCGGTTTTATTATAAAAATCCATTCTTACGGGGATTCCCGTGGGGATAATCCGCGCTAAAGGTATCCCGTTTTCGCAAAATTCCTCCGTAAGCTTTTTGTGCGGTATAAAATACGCATCCATCGCGGTCTGATTGACACCGGGAGAGCAGGTGTAATCGGTGGCGACAAAATATGACTTAACCCCGCATTTGCGGCGCTTTTTAAGCTCGGTCATCATCATGGCGGAGAAAACATGGGTGCAGATGACCGCGTCATATTTGTTTTCGCTTAAAAATTCCTCTAAGGAATCACAGCCCTTTATAACAAGCTCGTAAATAAGGGACTCGTCGCCGTCCTTAGGGGGATGGTTTTCCTCAAAGCGATAGCTCACACCGAAAAGCTTTGGCAGCTTGCGGTATATAAAAACGTGCCCCTTGCTTATGATTTTTGATTTTTCGGGCGACCAGAACGCCAGAGCGTCCTTTATGTCGCAGGTTATATTACGGGCTTCAAAGCAGCCCTTTATCGCCCTTGCGGCGGAGTTATGTCCCTCGCCCGTATTACACGACAGTATCAGCAAGCGCAATGCCGTCTCTCTCCTCACGTTTTAAGAGTTTGTTTCTAAGACTTATAAGGTGCGGTCGGTTATACCGTTGAATCATTATAAACGGAAGGTTGCAGACTATAAAGACAATCGCCAGTATCACGCCGACATAATCCTTCCAGATAAGGTAAATTCCGACGGAAAAAACGCAGAGCCAGTGATGCACGCACTCTGCCACGCAGGTTTCCTTTATAAGAGCGTCGATATTGTCGCTCGTCGCGTCAAAGGTCACGCGCTTGGGCAGCATATCCCGCATAATTCTGCTCATATCGGGCAGTCGGGTCTTCCATTTTTTTATATGCAGACGGTTGTATACTTTTCCGCCGTTTTCCCATTTAAAGGAGCGGTAGGGAAATTTGTATTCGCTGAAAAGACTTCGCGGCAGAGATTCGCCGACATAATGAGCAAGTATGCCTATCACAGCCACATAAACAATGCTCATCAGCAGTTTCATTCAATCACCCTATCGTAAAAATCTGAATTACAAATATAATAACACAAAAAGCGAAAGGTATCAACATAAAATATCTGATATTTTCAAAATAGTCGGAATTAATTTCTAAACACTTGAAAGTTTCAATGAAAAAAGGTATAATATGTATTGTTTGCATTTTTTCTTCCATAATAATTACGGAGGGAAAGCAATGAACAGCAACAGTAATGATAATAACGCAAAAAACGGCTCGGACGCCCGTTCGGCTCAGCTTGAGGAAATTAAGGAGTTAGGCTCGGTTTCCTCCTTTGACGGCAAGCATAAAATATACTGTCTTACCGTTATCGGCGAAGTTGAGGGGCATAACGTTCTGCCCGAGCAGACCAAAACCACAAAGTACGAGCACGTGATTCCCCAGCTGGTAGCGGTTGAGGAAAGCAGAGAAATTGAGGGTCTGCTTGTGGTTCTTAACACCGTAGGCGGCGACGTCGAGGCGGGGCTTGCTATAGCCGAGCTTATTTCGGGTATGAAAAAGCCCACGGTTTCCTTTGTCTTGGGCGGGGGACACTCAATAGGCGTGCCGCTCGCGGTTTCGGCAAAGCGGTCGTATATCGCACCGTCAGCGACTATGACGGTGCATCCCGTAAGAACCACGGGGCTTGTTATCGGCGTGCCGCAGATGATGAATCATTTTGCGCGTATGCAGACGCGAATAACCGAATTTGTGGCTCGGAATTCTAAAATCAGCCCCGAGCGCTTCACCGAGCTTATGATGAACACGGGCGAAATGGTGACCGACGTGGGCTCTGTGCTTTCGGGCGGTCAGGCGGTGAGCGAGGGACTTATTGACGAAATAGGCACCCTTGGCACGGTTATAGACGGTCTTTACAAACTTATTGAAGGCAAAAATTAAGCGGTCGGACTACCGACCTACATATTAAGGAGAATAAAATTATGGCAGCGGCTAAAAAGAAAGGGAGCAAACCCCGCGGCAGCGCTACCGCGACAAAAATTCAGAACAGTAGAGGAAATCAGGAAACGGCGGCGGGAAGAAGACAGCTGATGTCTGTTATATGGTTCGCGGTCGCGGTTTTCCTTCTGTGCGTGGTGTTTATAAAGGGTCAGAATGTCTGGCTTGCAATACATAACGCGATTTTCGGCATCTTCGGCGTAACGGCGTATTTTTACCCGTTTTTGTTAGGGGTAGTCGCGGTGCTTTTCGCAATGGACAGGGTGGGCGGCTCCATTAACGCTAAAATAATTGAATCTGGCGTGCTGGTGGTGCTTATCGGCGCGGCGGTGGATATATTCGTAAAGCACGATGAGACCCTTAACTTTTGGGAGCACCTTGTAAACGCATTCAAGCTGGGCTCCGAGCTTAAAAGCGGGGGCTTTATGGGCGCGCTTATAGGTCAGCCGCTTTATCTCGCCTTCGGGAAGACGGGGGCGGCAATAACCGTTATTCTGCTGATTTTCGTCTTTATTATGATTATAACGGGTACGACCCTCGTGTCCCTTTTCAGAACGGTGGCAAGACCGGTAAAATCCATTTCCGAGCAGGCGGAGACGGCATATCAGAACCGTCTTGACCGCGAGGCGGAGGAAAAAAGCGATAAGCAGCTAAAGGTTTTAAAGGGCTTTAACGTGGATATTCCCGTGGACGATATTCCCGAAAAGCGGAATATTAAAAAGGAATCGCTTGACGAAAAACAGCGCAAGGTCGTATCCGCCTATTACGACGGGGCGGAGGATGACGAAAAGCCCGCGCGGGGCAAGAAGCCTAAGGAGGAGACCGCCGAGGAGCAGGCTAAGGAGCGCGCCGAGGAACGCCGTGATATAGAAACCGCGCTTAAGGCGGCAAAGGACGAGGCGCAGGGCGTTAAAGCAGACGCGGCAGAGCCTGAAAAAATCGATTTCAAGGCGGAGACCGATAAATTCACCGAAAATCTTCAAAAGGAGAACGCGGAGGCGGAGGAAAGCTACAAATTCCCGCCGCTTAATCTTTTGAACGAGACAAGACCTCAAAACGCCGCCGCCCTTTCCGCCGAGCTTGATAACACGGCGACCCATCTGGTGGAGACCCTGCGCAGCTTTGGCGTTGAGACGCGTATTGTGGATATAAGCCGCGGTCCCACAGTCACTCGCTATGAGCTTCAGCCCAGCGCGGGTGTTAAGATAAGCAAGATAACAAACCTTGCGGACGATATTGCCTTAAACCTTGCGACGGCGGGCGTGCGTATAGAAGCTCCGATACCCAACAAGGCGGCGGTGGGAATTGAGGTTCCGAATAAGGCGAGCGCGGTTGTCGGGGTTCGCGGGATATTGGAATCTCCCGTTTTCACCTCGGCTAAAAGCAAGCTTACCGTGGCTTTAGGGCGGGACATAGGCGGCAACGCCGTGGTTACCGATATTGCAAAAATGCCGCACGGGCTTATCGCCGGCGCGACGGGCTCAGGTAAATCGGTCTGCATAAACTCAATAATAATAAGTATTCTCTATAAGGCAAAGCCCGACGAGGTTAAGCTTTTAATGATTGACCCAAAGGTTGTGGAATTAGGCATTTACAACGGTATTCCGCACCTGCTGGTTCCCGTTGTGACCGATCCGCGAAAGGCGTCGGGCGCTCTCGGCTGGGCGGTAAGCGAGATGGAAAAGCGCTACAAAATGTTTGCAGACCGCGGTGTGCGCGACCTTGCGGGCTATAACCGCTTTGTTGAGCAGTTAGGCGACCCCGAGGTGCTTAAAATGCCCCATATCGTTATTATTATTGACGAGCTTGCCGACCTTATGATGACCGCGCCCAATGAGGTTGAGGACTCGATTAACCGTATCGCGGCAAAGGCGCGTGCGGCGGGTATGCACCTTATAATCGCCACACAGCGTCCATCGGTTGACGTTGTAACGGGTGTTATCAAGGCGAATATCCCCACAAGAATCGCTTTTGCGGTATCGTCGCAGATAGACAGCCGCACCATTCTCGATTCCGCGGGAGCGGAAAAGCTTTTAGGCCGCGGCGATATGCTGTTCAGCCCCGTCGGCTCCACAAAGCCCAACCGTATTCAGGGTTGCTTTGTAAGCGACGAGGAGGTTGAGGCGGTCGTTGATTACATAAAGGGTGACCATTCCGCAGACTATGACGACGATGTTATGGTGGAAATCGAACGTCAGGCGGCGGTGGAGAAAAAGCAGAAAACAGGGCTTAAGGAGGACGGACCCGACGAGGATCCTATGCTTAACGACGCTATTAAGGTGGTTGTGGAAAACGGTCAGGCGTCCACCTCGCTTTTACAGCGCAAGCTTAAATTGGGCTACGCCAGAGCCGCGAGAATCGTTGACGAAATGGAACAGCGCGGGGTGGTAGGACCGTACGAGGGCTCAAAGCCGCGCAGGGTGCTTATTACAAAGGATCAGCTTATGGAGCGCGAGGCGGCGGGAGCAAATGCGGCGGATGAAGAAGAATAAAAAGCCTAAATACATAGTGGCGGCGGCTCTGCTTGTCGCCGCCGCTTTTATAACTGCCTTTTCGCATGGCGTTTTCGGAGAGCACTTAAAGCGGGTATTTTATCCCGCCGCAGCGTTTGATACCTCGGTCGATTTCGTAAAAATCACAGATGTCGGTCAGGCAGACAGTATTCTGATTTATTCTAACGGCTGTTCGGCGGTTATTGATGTCGGCACCGACGACAGCGTTGCCGATATCTTAGAAGACCTTGATTCCGCGCGGATAAAGGATATTGACGCGCTGATAGTCACGCACCTTCACACCGACCATGCGGGAGGACTGCCCGAGCTTGCAAAGCGCCGAGATATAGACAATCTTATAATCCCCGAGCTTAACGACTATGCCGAGGCGACACAGCTTGTAAAAACCGCAAAACGTACCGTCACGGCAAACGGCGGCAACGCCTATACCGCCGTTCAGGGAATGAACTTTAAAATCGGAGAGTTCACGGTTACCGTGCTCGCATATTATGACGATATGAAGGACGAGAACAATAAATCCGTGATAATTATGGCGGAGATTGACGGAATAAGGTTTCTCTTTACGGGCGATGCCGAGGCAAAAACCGAGCAGGCGCTGATTGACGAGGGGCTTAATATCGACTGCGACGTTTTAAAGGTCGGTCATCACGGAAGCTCATCTTCAAGCTCGCAGAGCTTTTTAAGGGCGGCAACTCCCGCATATGCCGCAATATCGGTGGGCGAAAACAATATTTATTCTCACCCGAATGACTCTGTTATTTCTGCGCTCGAAGACTGCGGCGCGCAGATTTTAAGAACCGATACCGACGGCGACATAACATTTTACGTTGAAAACGGAGAAATAAAGACCGAAACCGAGAAATAGGGGAGAACGGCTATGAAAGCAGTAAGGGTAACAGCAATTATTTTGGCGGCGGCGATTTTGGCGGTATTGTCGGGCTGTCGGAAATTATCGCCTTCAGATACCATAATGTACACCGCGGACGGAAATCTCCATTATAACGGAAGGGCATATGTTAATTCAGGCAGCAAGTACTATGCGGATACAGACAGTGAGGACTGCGTCAAAATCGCCGTAAGACCTTACGGATTTTTTTACCTGTTAGGCGCGGTTACGGTTTACTACGGCAACGACGCGGAAAATCCGGAATATATTTCTCCGTCTCGCGGACACGACCTTTATGTCCGCGAGGATTTTAAAATAGACTTTGATTCACTTCTTACAATACAGGATACCGAGGAGGTCTACAGCTTCAGGATAAGCGACATAGTAACGGCTGAAAGTCTGGATTTGGAAAGCTACGACCGCTCCGCCAACAGCTTTGAGGAGGTATGTGATTTCGACGCCTGGATAGAACCCGACAATTTTGCTTATATGTGGATTACCGTATTAGAAAAGGACGGCAGTTATTATTTGCAGGACAGCAATTTATCGGATCTGTATTTGCTCAAGGACGGCTTTGAAACGGAGTTAGAGAGGCTCGGACTTATCGGTAGAACCGAAAGGTTAATTACACCCTGAAAACACCTGAATGAACGCCGCTTACCTTTTTTGGCACAGCGGCGTTTATTTATATAATTATCTGCAAGCTCCGAGTATGTAAGACGGTTTAATTACTGTCTTTTATTTTGCATTGCTTACCCGTATGGTCGATTGTGTAGTTTTCTTTAAGTATCAGGTCGCTTATAAACACAAACTCATAACCCTCGTCCTTTAAGCATTTTAAAATTGTCGGCAGCGCCTCGGGCGTGTGGTAGGCGTCGTTGTGAAACAGCACTATCGACCCCGGGCAGACCTTAGAGGTGACCCGCTTGCAAATGCTGTCCGCCGTCGCGCTGTCCTTCCAGTCAAGGCTGTCATCATTGGATACAAAAGTAAAGAGTTTTTTACAGAAAGTTAAAAAAGCTTAGTGTAAAATAAATGTAGGAAAAATAGTACAAGAGTATGCCAAAAAGTGTT
>JBJEOD010000148.1:0-12245 GCA_051880535.1 Acutalibacteraceae bacterium
AATGGAGGTCCGTTCTCAGCTGTTGCTCCGTTTTATTCTGAAAGAGGAGGAAAGCACGGTTTCGTCCTATAAAATCGAAACCAGTCAGTCCTGTGTGCGTGACGGCAATGTTACGACTGAATTGATTGACAACGGCATTAAGGTTGTATATCGCTTTGAAAACAGCGGCATATCCGTTCCTGTGAAGTTCTATCTGACCGATAACGCTTTCCGTGCCGAGATTGTTACCGACGAAATAGATGAAGGAGATATTTCATATTTGATAGGAATTAATCTTCTCCCTGTTTTCGGTGCGGGAGACCGCGACGGTGACGGTTATATTTTCATACCCGACGGCAGCGGAGCTGTTGTTGATTTTAAATATCACGGCGATATGCAGGTTCCTTATGAAAGCACCGTTTACGGCGAGGAAAAGGCGGTTAATCAAGAGTCGAAAACCTTTAAGGAGGAGCAGGTAAAGCTTCCTGTTTTCGGTACGGTTAAGGGTGACGATACGCTTATGGGTATAATTACCGACAGTGACACCGATGCCTCTGTAACAGCTATTTATTATTCGGATACTTACGGATATACCGCCGTCAGCAGCGTGTTTAATTATAGGGTTGTTGATACCAAAACTATGTTTGCAAAGCAAGGCGGAATTAACAGCACCCTGTACCGTGTATCTGAGATTAATGCGACAACCGATTTATATGCAGTTGAGTATTCTTTGCTTGACGGAAAGAATTCGGGCTATGTCGGTATGGCGGCTGAATACCGTGATTATCTGAGTGAAAACGGGCTTTTAGAGCAAAATGTGATGTCACCGAGCTTTAATCTCGAAATATACGGTGCCGCAGATCTTACAACCTCGTTTTTAGGCGTTAAGTATAGCTCCACCAAGGTTCTTACAACCTTTTCGCAGGCAGAGGAAATAGTCTCTCAGCTTAAAGAAAAGGGAATATGCGACATCAGCATCCGCTACAAGGGCTTTTCGGGAGACGGAATACTGAACAAGAAAATAAACACCTCCGCTTCTCCTATGGGCAAGCTCGGAAGTAAAAATGAACTGCTTAAGCTATGCGATTCGGCTGCGGTTTACCCTGATTACGATCTTATGCAGATAAGGAAAGGCGGAAACGGCTTATCTCTTTCTAAGGATATTCTGCACACGGTATTCGATTATAAAGCACCGCAGGTTCTTTTTTCACATTCGACAGGCGCTAAGCTTGCGGGTGAAGACGATGTGTGGTTACTTAACGGTCAGGCAATTTTAGGAAGCGCAAATAAGCTTATTAATTCGCATGAAAAAGCGGGCTATAAAAATGTATCGTTCTCAATGCTCGGAAGTAATCTGTATTCAAATTTTGCTTCTGATAAAGCGATGTACCGCGATGAAACGGCGAAGTATATACTGGAAACAATTAAAAACTTTTCAGAGATAAGTGAAAATACGGCTCTCGAGAGTGCAAACGCATATACCCTTAAATATGCCGATAAAGTTTGGAACGCGCCGATTTATTCAAGCGGATACGATATATTTAAGAAAGACGTGCCGTTTTATCAGCTTGTGACTCACGGAAGTATAACCTTGACTTCGCCCTGTGTGATTCAGTCGGAGGAACCCCGAATTACCGTGCTTAAAGCGGTAGAGACAGGCAGTGAGCTTATGTTCGGCTGTACATATGATGAGTCAACAGACCTTTTAGGCTCACGTTACGAGGAGCTTTACAGTACATGTTATGAAAACTGGCTTGATTATGCGGAAGAGGTTAATGAAAAATACGCTCCCTTGCTTGAAAAAATCTACGATAAGCAGATTATAAACCATTATGAGCTCCTAGACGGAGTGTTTGTAACCGAATACAGCACAGGTATAAAGGTTGCGGTAAACTATAACGAAAGCCCTGTTATACTGCCTGACGGCAGTAAGCTTGACGCATTGGATTACTGTCAGATGAATGGAGGTGCCGAGAATGAATAAGCCAAAAAACAGCCGACTTACTCTTGAACATCGTTCGGCGCTTACGGGTCACGCCTTTATATTGCCGTTTTATATCGGCTTTGTTCTCTTTTACCTGACCTCGCTTATCAAATCGGTATACTATGTTTTCTGTAATGTGACCTTTGATGTCACAGGCGTGCTTACTGAGTTTACGGGGCTTGAAAATCTGAAATATATTTTCAATACCGACCTTGATTTTAAAAGTAATCTTATTAAGGCGGTATCAGAGCTCTGCTGGAAAACTCCCGTCATTTTGATAATGAGCCTTATTCTTGCTATGATTGCCAACCGTAAAACAAAAATGAGACCGATTGTCAGGGCGGTATTCTTCCTTCCCGTAATTATTTCCTCGGGTGTTGTGCTTGATACCATCAAAGAAGACAGCGTAGCAAGCCTTATGATGAGCGGAACGGTTGTCTCGGCAACAGGTGAGGTAATTCATCACTCCTCGCTGACCTCGTTGCTCGTTGAAACGGGGCTTAATGAGCAGATGGTAAATTTCTTTTCAAACATTACTTCTAATATTTTTGAGGTAATGTTTAACTGCGGTATACCGATGATGATTTATATGGCGGCGCTTCAAGGAATATCGCCCTCGCTTTACGAGGCGTCTGCCGTTGAGGGTGCTACCGCTTGGGACAATTTTTGGAAGATAACTCTGCCGATGATAACTCCGACAATACTCATTAATTTAGTTTATATAATAGTAGACAGCTTTGCTTCTTCAAATCAGGCGGTTATGCGGCAGGTTATGAATTCCGTGGAATTGCTGAGGCTCGGAGATGCTTCGGCAATGGTATGGGTTTTCTGCTTAGTTATTGCAGTAATATTCGGTGTCCTGTTCGCAATATTCAACCGTCTTAAGATTTTTGAATCAAATTAAAGGAGGTAGGGCTATATGAGAATTAAATCAAAATCAATCGGAAATTTAGGGCACAGCATAAAAACAGGAAACGCATTTGTCACAATTGCTTCCAAAATATTTTTATGGCTCTTTATTTTCGGAGTTTTCTATTTGTTTTTATTTCCTTTTATTTATCTTATAAGCACTGCTTTTCAATCTGACGCTTCCCTTGCCGACCCAAGCGTCCTGTGGATACCTAAATCCTTTTCTTTAAAGACGATTAAGGCGGTAACGGAGCTGCTGAATTATAAAAATTCCGTTATTCTGACTCTTTTTATTGCGGTATGCAGTACGCTTTGTTCTATTGCATCCTGTTCGCTTGTGGGTTACGGCTTTGCCCGATTTAAATTCAAGCTTAAAGGACCCGCCTTTGCGCTTGTGCTTATAACGATTATAATGCCTGTGCAGGCGATTTTGATACCGAATTATCTTAATTTCCGTTTCTTCGATTTCGGAGGAATTTTAAAGCTTATTCCCATAAACGGTCAAAACTATGTTAATTTGATAGAGACTCCGTTTACATTTATCCTTCCGGCAATTTTTGCCTGCGGACTGAGGGCGGGACTGTTTATCTTTATGTTTAGGCAAAGCTTTTCGGCAATGCCTAAGGAGCTTGAGGAGGCGGCAAAGATTGACGGCTGCGGAGCATTTAAAACCTTTATAAAAATAATGTTCCCGCTTGCGAGACCTACCATTATTACTGTATGCCTGTTTTCGTTTATATGGCATTGGAATGATTTGTACAGTTCTTCAATGTATTTTGTAGGCGAGGTAAGACCTATCATGGCGGTTTTGAGCGACTTAAGAACCATAATGGTTCAGTCGGGACTTACTGTCAGCGTAAATCTGTCGCAGTTTTCAATAAGAATTTATTTTGCCTGCGGTGCTTTGCTTGCAGTATTACCGCCGCTGATTCTTTTCATCGCTTTACAGCGTTATTTTGTTGAGGGAATTGAAAAAACGGGTATAGTAGGTTAAATTGCGGCTGTAAACCGCGTTTAATATAAATTTTTTGAAAGGAAGATATTTATGAAAAAAACCGTATCATTGTTACTTGCCGCCTTTATGGTTGTAAGTATATGCGGATGTAAATCAACGGGCGACGATACAAGCGATATCGTCTCTTACATCACAACCGAGGAAGAAGTTGTGATTGGAGGAGATACATCGGGAACTGCTTCGGGCGGTACGACTTCAGGCGGAACGACATCGGGCAACAAAAACCCCGGCGGCTCTTCCGGAAACGGTCAGGGCAGCACGGGCGGAAACACCTCCGGTTTAACAAACTCAAACGCCGCTTCTGTTGAAAATCTTGATTTCGGCGGTCAGACCTTTACAAAGACCATTATCGGTTCCATTCCTAAGGTTACAATCCGCCGCAAGGAAGCCTTTGAAAAGAAATACAACTGTAAAATCAAACTTGTTTCTTTAAAGTGGGAAACCTATAACTCACAGGTTGCAACCGCTATGGCTTCGGGAAGTCCTTATGATATTTGCGGTCTCGCCGCATTTTTCTGGCCTGAGGCGGGCGTACAAAACCTCTATGAACCTCTT
This sequence comes from Acutalibacteraceae bacterium, assembly GCA_051880535.1. Classification (GTDB taxonomy): domain Bacteria; phylum Bacillota; class Clostridia; order Oscillospirales; family Acutalibacteraceae; genus UBA737. The sequence goes on from JBJEOD010000148.1 coordinate 4,443, forward strand.
AACGACTATTTGAGCGATTCAGACCTTTACGATTCAAAAACAGGCGTAGGTATTGACCTTAACAACAGCAAGGAATTTGAATTAAACGGCAAGCTTTACGGCGTCAGCACACATTCAGATGTTTATGTTCCGATGCTTCAGGTGCTTTACTACAATAAGCTTATGCTTAAGGCTGCGGGCTTAGAGGATCCGCTTAAGCTCTGGGAAAAGGGTCAGTGGACATGGGATAAGCTTTTTGAGTACGGAAAAGCGGTTACAAACCCCAGCAAGGGTAAGTATCTTATGGGTCAGGAATTCAGTATGTGGACATGGGTGCTTTCAAACGGATTTAAGTATACGAAAACCTCAAACGGCAAGGTTACACAGAATCTTTCCGATAAGCTTTATCTTGATTCACTCAAAAAAGGCTATGAATTTTACAGTAAGTATGTAGGTCCTAAAGGCTACAACGATGATCCGACCGAGTTCTATAACGGTAACTACTATATGTTCTCTCAGGTTAATTCCTACGGCACATACTATATGTATGACAGCATTGTGAAATCCTCGGCGTTCGGCAAGAACTTTGATAATCTCGGCGTAGTACCGTTCCCCTACGGCCCCAACAATACAAGCAAGACCAATCCCGCTCACGGCGGTCAGGCGAAATCCGCAGGTAAGGGAAGTAAGGATCCGAGAGTTGTTATCGCTTGGACTAAGTTTGCCAGTGAATTTGAAGACCCCATGCAGGAGGAAGATCCCTCGCTCTATTCTGCAGAAATCTATACTGCCCTTAATAAGTGCTTTGATAATATCAATAATATGATTGATAATTATAAGACTTCCTCAGACTCGGCACAGAATTATATCAGCAAGATTCAAGAAACTGCATTGAAAAACGGGGACATCACTAAAGCCATCAACGATTATTCGGGAACGATTCAGAGTATTATCGACAGTTCTTTAGGACAGAAATAATTCTCTTGCAAAATATCCCCTCGATTTAACGGGGGGATATTATTCTATCGGAGGAAAGAATATGATCAGTATTAAAAACCAACAGTACAGTCTATCTTTAAGCGAGGATAACAGGAGACTTAAGAGTCTTATTTTCAGAGGAAATAATCTTTTAAGTAAAACGCAGCCTTCGCTTTTTGCCGCAAGATTTATTGATGAAAACGGGGATACGGTAAAGTATTCAGCTGACGACTGCCGCTGTGTAAAAGTCAAAGAAATTAACGGCGGATATGCGATTGAATACAGCGGCTTTGATAAGGACGATATGCGTTTTGAAATTAAAATTATGTATGACGAAACGCCCTTTATACGATTCATGGCAAGGGTTGAAAGCGCTTTACAGCTTGAATGGATCGAGTTTCCCCGAGTGAGCGTTCCCGATACCTTTGCGGATAAGGACGGGAGCAGTAAAATACTTTGGCCGTATAACGAGGGGGTAATCGTTGACAACATTACCGAAAGAGAGGGAGAGATGTTCAGACATCGCGAGCCGGAATATCCGAGCGAGGGCAGTTATGCTATGTGTCCGGGTATGGTTTCAACTCCTTTGCTTGCGGTGACCTCTGATAACGGCGGGGTATATTTCGCCGCACATGATGCAAAAGATAACACTAAGGCTGTTGATTTTTACAGAACAGATGACGGAATAGGTCTGCAAATGCGGCTCTATCCGGGAATAAACGGCGGAGTATATGAAACGGATTATGACACCGTTTTAGGCGTATTCGAGGGAGATTGGCACGACGGAGCGGAAATATACCGCCGCTGGTTTGAAAAGAATAAATCACCGCGTTTTAAAGAAATAGAGAACAATGAAAATTTGCCCGATTGGTACGGTGAATCACCCGTTGTCGTGACATACTGCGTTCGCGGCCACCACGATACGGACGATATGAAGCCGAATAAGCTGTTCCCGTATATAAACGGTCTTCCTGTGATAAGGGAGCTTTCCGAAAGGCTTAACAGCAAAATACTTGTTATCCTTATGCATTGGGAGGGAACCGCTCCCTGGGCGCCGCCCTTTGTGTGGCCTCCTTACGGCGGCAAGGAAGCTTTGGAAGAATATATTAACGCTCTGCACGCCGAGGGACATTTGCTCGGAGTATATTGCAGCGGGCTTGGTTGGACACAAAAGAGCAAGCTTACCGATTACAGCGGCGAGGAAATGTTTAAGCAACAGGATTTGGGCAAAATAATGTGCGTTTCGCCAAAGGGAGAGCTGCCTCTTTCAAAAATATGTACCGCACAGCGCAGCGGCTACGATATGTGCCCCTCGCAGAAAAAGTGTAAGGATATTATGGTGGGTGAGGTTGAAAAAATGGCGGCAAGCGGGGTTGATTACATTCAGCTAATGGATCAAAACCACGGAGGAACGCCCTATTTCTGTTACAGCAGGGAACACGGACATCCGCCTGTGCCCGGTAAATGGATGAGTGAGGAGCTTATAAATATTCTTAATACCGCAAAGGCTTCAGTAAACAATAAAAAGCTGCTCTTCGGATGTGAATCCGCCGCGGCTCAAGCCTTTATTCCCGAAATGCTCTTAAGTGATAACCGTTTTGAGCTTAATTATCTTGCGGGAATGTCCGTACCGCTTTATTCTTATTTGTATCACAGATATTTGAATAATTTTATGGGTAATCAGGTTATCGGCGAGGGCTGTATGGCGGATTGTGCTACAAAAGAAAACCTTTGGTATCGTTTGGCTTATTCCTTTGTTGCGGGTGACTTTTTGACACTTGTGATAAATGATGAGGGCAAAATCCAGTGGGCTTGGGGTCAGTGCGATTTCAGCGAGGACTATATGCCTGATAATGACGCGACTCTTGACTTTGTAGAAAAGCTTAACGCATGGCGCAGGGGTAATGCTGAAAAATATCTGCATACGGGAAAAATGGTTAAGCCGATTGAAATAATTACGGATACAGATTTTATCCTTGAAGTAAAGCTCGGCAAAAAGCTGATAAAGCCCGTTCTTACTTCACGCTTTGAAGCAGAGGACGGTAGCTGCGGTCAAATTGTCGTTAATTTCACCCAAAATACGGTCACTTGTAGCTTTTCTGAGGAGATTAATCCGTTAATTTACCATTCGCCGAACGATAACGGCAGATTATTGGAAAGCAAACAATTTGAATTGCCGCCGCTTTCGTCTGCTCTTTTAGTCACTGAATAATAAAAATTTTTGGCTATGGAAAGAGATAATTATTATGATGCAGGTCAAAAACATAAAAAAACATAAGGCAGACATTTGCGTTATAGGCGGAGGTCTTGCGGGAATGTGCGCCGCAATTGCCGCCGCGCGCAGAGGAAGCCGCGTTATTCTTGTACACGACCGCCCCGTTTTCGGCGGGAACTGCTCCTCTGAAATCAGAATGTGGCCGTTGGGCGCGGGCGGAAGCAATAGACGCGAAACAGGAATATTTGAAGAGCTGGTGCTTAACAATATGTACCGCAATCCTACACGGAACTATCCGATTTGGGATTCGGTACTGTTTGAAGCCGCACGCTTTCAGCCGCGGCTTGAAAGTCTTCTTAACTGCTCGGTAAACGATATAGAAATGTCGGACGAAAAGCATATTAATGCGGTTTACGGTTGGCAAATGACTACATATCAAACCCATTATATTGAAGCGGATATTTTTATTGACTGCTCGGGCGACAGTATTTTAGCTGAGCTTTCGGGAGCGGAGTACCGTCACGGACGCGAGGCGCGGGAAGATTACGGCGAGGACGCCGCGCCCGAAACGGCAGACAGACAAACCATGGGCAATTCCTGTCTTTTACAAGCTCGTGAAACCGCAGAGCCAATAAAGTTCAATCCTCCTGAGTGGGCAAGAAAGCTTCCTGATGATGAAAATCTTAAAACCCGCGACCATATGCCCGACAGATATCGCGCTAATAATTTTTGGTGGCTTGAGCTTGGCGGTAATAAGGATACGATTGAGGATGCGGAAGAAATCCGAGATGATTTGCTCGCCCTTTCCTTCGGCGTGTGGGATCACATAAAAAATCAGGGAGATCATAATGCTGAAAACTGGGAGCTTGACTGGGCGGGATTTCTTCCCGGAAAGAGAGAAAGCCGCCGATATATCGGCGATCATATCCTCACTCAGCGCGAGGTACAGGAGGGCGGAAAATTTGAAGATATTGTAGCCTACGGCGGCTGGCAGATAGACAATCATCCGCCAATGGGCTTTGACCACAAGGGCGAGCCTACAACATATTATCCCTGTCCCTCTCCTTTTGGAATACCTTACAGATGCCTTTATTCGGTGAATATTGATAATCTGATGTTTGCGGGAAGAAATATAAGCGCAACCCACACGGCTATGGCGGCGTCGCGCGTTATGGCGACCTGCGCTATGCTCGGTCAGGCTGCGGGAACCGCCGCTTATATCGCGGTTAAGAACCGAATAAGTCCGCGCGGGGTTAATAATTATATATCCAAGCTTCAGCAATATCTAATGGAAGACGACTGCTGGTTGCCGGGACTAAGACGCAAGGTAAGCGAAGACTGCTTATCGGCAGAGCTTACGGCGGAATGTGAAAACCCGGAGAATTTGCGCAACGGTATCGATCGCCCCACCGATGAAGGCGGCGACAACGGTTGTTTTGTTCCGCTTAGCAGCGATATTACGTATACGCTTAATTCTCCCGCTTATATTGAAAATGTTCATATTGTATTTGACAGCGACCTTAACCGCGAGACTGTTAAGGGAGGTATTCCAAGCGTAAAGGACTGCCCGACTATTTGCAACCGTCCGCTTGATTTAAAGGGATTTTCTTTTCCGTCCACAGTTACAAAGAAGTTTGAGCTTATAGCCGACGGCGAGATAATTTATTCGACCGACTGCAATCATCAACGGTTTGTGAAAATTAATGTTGCTCGTATCGTAAAAAAGCTAACCCTTCGTCCGATAGCTACTTTCGGTGCTGAAAAGGCTCACATTTTCTCTTTTGACTTTTGAATTTGAAAAATATACCATATTATTATGACCTCGATGTATAATATTTAATGATTGGTTGTTGAAAAATGAATATTTTAGGTTTTGACATAGGCGGCACAAAATGTGCTGTAGTAACCGCCCTTTGGGACGGAAAAGAAATAAAGCTTATAAAAAAAGATAAATGTCCGACCGAGCGGGGGCTTACACCGACTGAGATGATAGATAAGCTGATAACAATGGCGGACGGTATTTTGGATTGCAAGCCTGACGCCGTGGGTATTTCCTGCGGCGGACCGCTTGATTCTAAAAATGGGATTATTATGAGTCCGCCCAATCTTCCCGGGTGGGATAATGTAGAGATAGTAAAGCAGATAGAAGCGCATTACGGAGTTACCGCGCATTTGCAGAATGACGCTAACGCCTGTGCCGTTGCCGAGTGGAAGTTCGGAGCGGGCAGAGGCAGTCAGAATATGGTGTTTATGACCTTCGGCACGGGACTCGGCGCGGGGCTTATTATCGGCGGAAAGCTTTATTCGGGTACTAATGATAACGCGGGGGAGTTAGGGCATATCCGCCTTGATAAATTTGGTCCTGTGGGCTACGGCAAGGCGGGCTCCTTTGAGGGATTTTGCAGCGGCGGGGGACTTGCGCAGTTAGGCTATATGAAAGCTCTTGAAAAGGCGCAGAGCGGCGAATATCCGATGTATTTTAAAAAGGGTATGACCGCGGCAGATGTTACGGCTAAAACGGTTGCCGACGCCGCCGAAGCGGGGGACGAAACCGCCATTGAGGTCTATCGCATATGCGGGGAATACCTCGGGAAAGGGCTGTCTTTGGTGATAGATTTGCTAAACCCCGAGGTTATAGTAATAGGCAGTATTTTTGCGAGGAGCAGAAATCTTTTGTGGAAGTCTGCAAAAAAGATGATTGAAAAAGAGGCATTAAGTCAGTCGGTAGGTTGCTGTCGGGTTGTTCCTGCTGAACTTGGAGAGCATATAGGCGATTACGCGGCTGTGGCTGCGGCATTATTGTGAGGAGTGTAAATTATGTTGAATGAATTATTAAACCGTTATCCGTCACTTTGCGGGTGCAAAGACGATATTGAAAAAGCAGCAAAGGCTATTATAGAGTGCTACGAAAACGGCGGCAAATTGCTTCTCTGCGGCAACGGCGGAAGCTGTGCCGACTGCGAGCATATAGTCGGAGAGCTGATGAAGGGCTTTTTAAAGAAAAGACCCCTTAGTGAAAGCCAAAAGGCGGAGATGAAAAGCAGGTGCGTTTTAGTCGATGATGAGTTATTAAACAAATTGCAGGGCGGACTTCCCGCGATTGCAATTCCGTCTATAACGGCACTTAATTCCGCTTTCTGCAACGACGTTGACCCCGAGCTTGTCTATGCTCAGCCACTTATGGCTTTGGCAAAAGAAAACGATATACTTATAGGAATAAGCACGTCAGGTAATTCCAAAAATGTTTTCGGTGCTGTCAAGGTGGCAAAGGCACTCGGAATCAAAGTTATAGGCCTTACAGGCAAAACAGGTGGAAAATTGAAAGAGAGTGCAGACATCTGCATATGCGTCCCTGAAACAGAGACCTTTAAGATTCAGGAACTGCATCTGCCTATTTATCACTATTTATGCGCAACTGTTGAGGAGCATTTTTTTAACAATTAAAAACATCGCGCAGTAGAAAGGAACGATCAATAATATGAACCAAATTGAAAAAAATACCGTAAAGGCGGAAAATCAGCTTGCAAAGAATCAATTTATCTGCTATATTAATCCCGAGGGAAAAGGGAAAAGAGTTTTGTTTGTAGGTAATTCCATAACAAGACACGGTGTAAAGCACGACATAGGCTGGCATAATGACTGGGGAATGGCGGCGTCTGCTTTAGAAAAGGACTATGTTCACATAGTCGCAAAGGAAGTTTTACAAAAGGACAGTGAAGCGGCTTTTTGCGTATGCCAAGCTGCCGAGTGGGAGCGCAACTGTTATGACGGTGAAAAAACCTTTGAGCTCTTTAAAAACGCCCGTGATTTTAAGGCTGACATTATCATTATGAGATTAGTTGAAAATTGTTCGAGAGATAATTATAACAGCGACCTTTTTATGGAGGAATACGGGAAGCTTGTTTCGTATCTTAACGGTTCGGGAAAGGCAGAAATAATAATTACCACAGGCTTTTGGAAGCATATTGCCGACAGTGCAATCCGTGAGTACGCGCATAAAAACGAATATCCGCTTGTGGAGCTAAACGATTTAGGCGAGGACGAAAAGATGAAGGCAATCGGACTTTTTGAACACGATGGCGTTGCAAATCACCCCGGCGACTTAGGTATGGAAAAGATAGCGGAAAGAATCTTTAATGTGCTTAAAAGCTTCCTTTAAAAATCGGAGGTCAATATGAATACAGGCTTTATAATAGTAACGAACGATTTGAATGACCTTGCCTCATGTCAAATCGGTTTTTCGGGCAAATATCGTTTTGACGGATATACAGTCAGTCAGAATACGGAAAAAGACCCCGATAACGGCGTAACAAAGCAGATAAACACTGTTACCAATACCTCGGATAAGGATATTACCGTAAACCGTTTAAGCTCGGTTTATGCAGAGGGCATTGCAAAGGGCTTTTACGAAAAAGACGTACTGATTCATTTGTGTCATTTCGCGTGGCAGGGCGAGGCTCAGTGGGTGACAAAAACGCCGCTTGAAATGGGGACTTATCCTGCTACGGCTCACGAGGTATGCCGCGGAGGGCGATCGGTTTCCTCTGTCGGGAGCTGGTCTACAGAGCGGTATTACCCGATTGTTTTGATAGAGGATAAAACCGATAATGTTACATACTTCTTTGAGCATC
>JBJEOD010000149.1:0-2514 GCA_051880535.1 Acutalibacteraceae bacterium
AGCATTTCCTTAAACTTTTCGCGCTCGCTCTTGCTAATAGCCCATTTAAGCCCTCTGCGCTGACCGCGGCGGCTTGCAAGCGCCATGTTTTCCTCAATCCACATATCCGCGGCGGTTCCCATCATCGGGTCCTGGAACACTCTGCCTAAATATTTTGCGCGCTTGTGCTCGGGCAGACGTGTAACGTCGGAGCCGTCAATCACAATTGAGCCGCTGTCAACAGGATAAACTCCTGCAACCATATTAAGCATTGTGGATTTTCCCGCGCCGTTTCCGCCGATTACCGTTACAAAATCGCCGTCGTTAAGGGTAAGGTTAAGCCCGTTAAGCGCACGCTTTTCATTAATTGTGCCGGGGTTAAAGGTTTTGTATACGTTTTTAATTTCAAGCATTGTCTGCACCTCCGGGAATAGGTTTTACTCTGTTTTCGGCAATTTTGCCCTTCCAGTAGGGAATACCGAGGAAGAAAGCCACGACAAGCGCGGAAAGCAATTTAAGGTCGTTCGCGGGAAGACCCAGCCAGAGAACAAAGGTAATAACAATATAATAGATTATTCCGCCGAAAACCGCCGCTAAAAGCTTTAGCGCGAAGTTCTTGAAAAGTCGGCTGAAAGCGACCTCGCCGATAATAATAGCCGCGAGACCGATTACTATTGCGCCGCGTCCCATATTGACGTCTGCAAAGCCCTGATACTGCGCGAGTAGTCCGCCCGACAGCGCGACAATCCCGTTTGAAAGCACGAAGCCGATAATCTTATTGGTGGAGGTGTTAATTCCGTTCGCCCTCGCCATTGCCTGATTACAGCCTGTGGCGCGGAGTGAATGACCAAGCTCGGTGCCGAAGAACCAGTAAAGCACCGCTATTATGGCGGCGACGAATATCGCAAGTACAATAAGCGATTTATTGATATTGCGGAGCGAAATTAAAAGATTGTATTTATCGACCGAAAGCGGCTGATTTGCTTTGCCGCCTAAAATGCGGAGATTTACCGAATAAAGCGCAATTTGGGTGAGTATACCTGCAAGAATGGCGGGAATACCGAATTTGGTGTGAAAAATTCCCGTAACAAGTCCCGCAAGACAGCCTGCCAACAGGGCTAAAAGCAATGATAGATAGATATTTAAGCCGCCCGCTGTGCATACAACCAGTACCGCGCCGCCCGTACCGAACGAGCCGTCAACCGTAAGGTCTGCAAGGTCAAGTATTTTGTAGGTTATGTAAAGTCCGACCGCCATAATTCCCCAAACGGCGCCCTGAGCGACAGCTCCCGGCAGGGAGCTTATGAATGATAGCATAATTTCTAATTCCTTTCGGTCAAAAATAGTAAAAATAAAATGTGGCTTAAAAACAGGAATAAGCGATAAGGCGCAATAACGCCTTATCGCTGTTAATATTATTTGAAAATATTATTCCTCTGAAATAGCCTCGTATGTATCGGGAACAGTTATACCGAGGGTCTGGCAGCGTGAAGCCATATACTGCTTTGTAAGGGTGTCGGCGTACTCAATTTCCATATCGCCGGGCTTTGCGCCGTTTACGAGAATTTCGTAAGCCATTTCGCCCGCCTTGTAGCCGATGCTGTAATAGTCGATAGAAAGGGTGGCTACTCCGCAGCCCTTGCAGATACCAACTTCGCCCGCAACAACAGGAATCTTAGCAGGCTCGGCAATATTATTGACGATACCTGTATTGGAAGCCATTGTATTGTCGGTCGGAATGTAGATAACATCAACCTCGGCGCAGGCTGTGGTGACAACCGATGCCAAATCGTTAGAGTCAGCGCTGGTGTATTCCTTTGCCTCTATACCTAAATCGCTCAGAGCCTTGGTAACCTCGGTCGCCTGATACTTTGAGTTAGCCTCGCCCGAGTTATAGATAATGCCGACCTTCTTGGCGTTCGGGAAGAGCTCCTTAATCATTTCAGCCTGCTCCTTTAAGGGGGCTAAGTCCGAAGAACCTGTGACGTTAGAGCCTGTCTTGCCTGTCCAGTCGCTTATTTCAAGCGCGGTGGCGTAGTCGGTGATAGAAGTGGCTATAATCGGAATGTCGGCAGTAGCCGCAGCAGCCGCCTGCAAAGCGGGTGTGGCGTTCGCCATTATAAGGTCAACCTTGTTTGAAACAAAGCGGTTGGCGATGGTAGCGCAGGTAGCCGAATCGTTAGCGGCGTTCTGCTCGTCAAACTCAACGTCGTCGCCGAGCTTCTCCGTAAGAGCGTCCCTGAAGCCCTTTGTGGCGGCGTCAAGTGCGTCGTGCTGAACCAACTGGCAGATGCCGACCGTGTACTTTGCCTTTTTCTCACCGCATCCCGAAAGGGAAACGCAGGTTACCGCCGCAAGAGAAAGTGCCGTTACGGCGGATAAGATTTTTTTAATTTTCATAAATCTGTCTCTCCTTAGATTTAATATGATAAAAGTATATCACTTTAAAGCGTTGAAGTCAAGAAGTTTTAGAAAAAATTGATAAGGTAAATTAAAAATTATAATTAAATGCAAAATTTAAGTAAAATTTGTGGA
>JBJEOD010000150.1:0-2496 GCA_051880535.1 Acutalibacteraceae bacterium
AAATCATAACGAGTACACCGTCTCGGGCGATACCAAAAAGTATATTGAGGAAAAATACAAGCCTACATATATCCCGCAGGGCTTTGTTATTGCTAATCGGTCTGAAAGCGATACTAATATAAACTATGAATACCGTAATATTTCGGGTGAGTATATAACAATTTCACAGATGGCGACAGTAAATTATGCTTTTATGGTGGATAATGAACACGGGCTTTGCTATGAAAAAGAGATTTCAGGCAAAACCTATACAGTCTATGCCGACTATGAAAATAATGTATTTCATATCAGCTTTACCGAAAACGGCTATGCCTTTAACATCACGGCATATGCGGATATAGGTATAGACGAGCTTTTAAAAATTGCGGAGGGTGTGGAAATTTCAGATGAGTAAAACCGAAAAATGGATAATGAGAGTTACAGCGGCTCTGCTTTCGGTGCTGCTTATTTCGGCGCTGATAAAAATAAACCGATTGGAAGCAGAGTTTGAAAACAAAAATATCGCTATACAAAATCAGATTTCCGTAATAAGCGATAACCTTGTTACCTTTTATGACGATTTTGATAAAAGGCTTAAAAAGCAATCAAGCCTTTTTACGGAGACGGAGTACGAGTTAGGAGCGTTTGATACCGTGAATAATACGGGCACCGTACGTTTTACAATAACGCCTAAGGAATTGTCGGACGGTATGAGCATTACTGTGTCTTTGAACGGCAGGGAGAGTATTTTAAAAAGAAACGGGAGCGTATTTTCGGGAGATTTAGCGATTGATTTGTTTAAAAACGAATCATATTATCCCACCGTGAACGTAAGGACAAAGGACAGCGAAAAAACCGAGCAGCTTGAGGATTGCAGGCTTAATGCCTTGTATACACGCTATCTGCCGGTGCTTTCAACGCGATTAACCAACCAAACAGAGCTTGCGGTTGATTTTAAACCCGCCGTTTGGGATTTAAACGCGGGCTTTACCGACTATACTTTATCGGCAATCTCCGAAGGCAATGAGGTTTTCCGCGAAAACATAACCGAAGCCTTAGCTGCCAACGGTAATGTATTTATTATTGACAGTCTTGACAGGAGCAGGGCGGGCGAGCTTTATCTTATTGCCACCGACGCCTACGGCTATGTTCACAAAAAGCAGGTTGACTGTTGGGAACCGGGAATGTCCGTCGGAGAGCTTGCGCCCGACTGCGGAGAATACATCTACGGTCGGGACGGGGAACTGCTGTATAGCGGCTCAAACGGAAAGGGTTGATTAATATATGGAGCAAAAAACTCCTGCATTGTGGATAAACGAGGAAGAAAAAATTATTTCTTTTCATAAGGAAGAAAATTGCGTCCTAAAGGTTTTTGAATCGTCGGACGATTATATGCGATTTATTTTAGTTCACGGCAGATGCGGATATAGGTTCAAATAAAAAAACGGAGGTGCTTGCGGGGTTGATTAAAATGACGAAATTATCAGGTAAAATCAAAGCTTTAATTTTAATCGGGCTTGTAACGGTAATTGCTTTGGTTTATTCGTTTGTGCATTTGTATAACGAAAAGCTTTATTGGCAGGAGCAAGCGGCGGAATACAACCGCTATCATTGGTCGGAAATAAACCTTATGGCAGAGCAAATTGAAAATCTCGGGTTTACAAAGGAAGCGATTAAAGAAATATATCCCTATATAAATGCGAAAATATTTTCGTCAACCGCAGGCTTGTATCCCGCATTTAACGGCGATGCCGCCCATACCGCTGTTTTAAATACCTATTATGTTCAATTGGCACAGGACATTTCTTACGGTGATTTATCAGAGGAAAGGTTGGTTGAGGCGCTTGAACTGTTTGCAGACGCAACCAACGATTTAAAAGAGCTATCTCGAAAGGTTTTAGAAATGACCGAGGATACAAAGAATAGCGTGGCATTAAGACAGGTCGGCTCAAAGCTTTATAATGAAGTCGAGGAAATGGTTAAGAGCTACTGCAACGAATACGGAAAGAAAATCCGGCAATTTGACAGCGGCTATAATCAATAAACCGCAAATGCGCCCCAAAATGATGTTAAGGCGTTTGAAAATTATTTTGAGGAAAGGCTTTCGTTAACTGCTCCCTTATTGCAAAATCAAAAATAAAGAGTTATAATACTTGTGTACTACTGTTGACTTGACTCATAAAAGGGGCGAAAGCATTTGAATATACAACAGCTTCATTACGCTATTACCATTTCCGAAACAGGCTCGTTTAACAAGGCGGCGGAGCTTTTATATGTTTCCCAGCCGTCGCTAACGGGCTCGATTAAGGAGCTTGAAAGGGAGCTCGGAATTACAATTTTTCACAGAAGCGGCAGGGGAGCCTCGCTTACCGCGGACGGGCTGGAGTTTATCACCTACGCAAGGCAGGTCTGCTATCAGTACGAATCCTTAATGGGTAAGTACGGAAAAGCGGGTAAGCGAAAAAAGAAATTCGGGGTCTCTGCACAGCATTATTCCTTCGCTGTTAAAAGCTTTGT
>JBJEOD010000151.1:0-2473 GCA_051880535.1 Acutalibacteraceae bacterium
AAAGCCGAAAAATTCGCATACGTTATTGCTGGCATACAGCGGGGTTACGCATTTGTCGCTCACCTCAAAGGCGGCGATACCCTCGGTGAACTGCATTACAAGCTCCTGCAAATTTTCCTTTAAGGAAAGGTTTTCGTTTCTCAGTGCCTCAATTTCCTCAAAATCTGATACGCACCTACAGCAGTAAAGACTGACCGTTTCGTCCATTTTAAGAAAAACGCCGTTATAGTGCTTTACAACCCCGCTTGAAGAAAGAGCGCGGTAGTTAATCTGCGGCGGCTTTTCGCCCGCCTTATACAGCTTTTTCTGTCGGAAGGCGTAAAAATAGGAGCGCACCGCCTCCCGTTCCTCGGGAACTACCGTACCCGTAATCCATTTTTCGGTTGCCTCCTCCATCTGCATTGGGATATTTTCAAGCCATTTAAAGAGGGGAGAGCTTTGCGCGTAAAGGCATTTAACGGTGTTTGAAGAAAGGTCGTACTCAAAAATTTTATCGTAAATATCCGTAAGCGCCTTTAAATAATGCTCGGTCTGATTCATTTTATTGGCGTAGTGCCGCTCGGTCACGTCCATACATACGCTTTGAAATTCCTCGTCGCCGCTTTCGTTAACGCTCTTTGCAAGCCAACCGAAAACGTACATTCTTGTGCCGTCACAGCGCAACAGCTCAAGCTCACCCGCAATCGGCACGCCTGTTGTGTAAACGCGGTTTAAGTAAAGGGCAAATCTGCGCCGCTCCTCCATCGGAATAAGCAAAAAAATATTTTCCTTGTAAAGCTCGGGAAATTCAAGCTCGCCGCTTACAGTTTTCGGAAAGCGCAGAAAATCCATCATCAGCTTGTTCATATATGTAATTTCGGGCTGTTTTTCGCAGGTAAAGCGTAAGAAGCCGCAGGGGACGGTATCGTTAAAGAACATTAAATTATCGTTTTCGGTTTTAATTTCGGTAATATCCGAAAGGACGGAATACGCTGTTATCCCGCCGTCCGCAAGTGTTTCGGAGCAGGCGGTGTCGTTCACATAAAGCACCTCGCCGTTCTTTTTCACAAGGCGGTATTGAAGCGTTAGGCTTTTATCGCACGATTTAAGGCTGTTTATAAATTCGGAGTATTTTGCCCTGTCGGCGGGGTGAACGAGGTTTATATATAAATCCTCGCTTTCGCTTAAAAGCTCGTCCTTAGAATATCCGACCGTTTTTAAAAGGCTGCTGCTTACAAATATAAGGTGAACGGGATCATTTAAAGAATACGCGTGAAAGCCGTTTATATTATTGTTCAAAATGCTCTCCGCGTTGTTAAGTGTCATTTCCATAACGTCTCCTTAACTGCTTTAAGGTGTTAAGCTATTGTACCATATTCTTACAAAAAATTCAATTGCTTTTCCACCGAATAAGTCAGGAATAAAAGCTCAGCCTCGCGGCTGAGCCTTAATCTGTCAATAAAGCGAAAGCCTTTTTTAAGCCTGCTCGCGCTGTAGGTTTTTCTGAATTTTGCCGCTGATTGTTTTGGGCATTTCATCTACAAATTCGATAATTCTGATCCACTTGTATTCCGCAAGCTTTTGGTTGCAGAAGTCCTTAATTTCAAGCTCTAATTCCTTAGTGGGGGCGTAGCCGCTGCCTAAAACAATAATCGCTTTTATCGCCTGACCGCGAAGGGGGTCGGGAACGCCGATAACACTGCATTCCACAACCGCAGGATGCTCCATAAGCACGTTTTCTACCTCATAGGGACCTACCCTGAAACCGCCTGTTTTGATAATATCGTCAAATCTGCCGTGGAAGCAGAATACGCCGTTTTCGTCGATATACGCCGCGTCGCCCGTGTGGTAAACGCCGCCGCGCCACGAATAGGCGTACTGCTCCTCGTTGTCAAGGTAGGCGCAGAAAACGCCCTCTTGGGTGCCGCTTTCGGGCGGAATTATTACTATTTCGCCGATTTCGCCGACGGCGACGGGGGAGCCGTCCTTGCCGCGAAGGTCGATATTATAGAACGGGGAGACCGTACCCATTGAGCCTTCAATCGGATTGCCGCCTTTAAGGTTGCCTAAGAGCAGGGTAGTTTCGGTCTGACCGTATCCCTCGCAGAGGGTCAGCCCCGTCGCGTCGTTAAACTTGCGGAATACCTCGGGAGCTAACATTTCGCCTGCCGTCGTAGCGTGTTTAAGGGTTGGCATTTCGGGAATTCCCTTGCGTACAAGATAGCGGTAAACCGTCGGGGGCGCGCAGAAGGTGGTAACGCCGTAGCGGTTGATAATGCTTACAAGCTGTTTCGGGTCAAAGTTATCAAAGTCAAACACCATAACCGCACTGCCTACCAGCCATTGACCGTAGATTTTGCCCCAAGAGGCTTTGCCCCAGCCCGTTTCGGCAACCGTGAAGTGAAGTCCGTTATCCTGTGCCTGCTGCCAGTACTTAGCGGTGACAATATGCGCTAAGGGATATGTATGATTATGAATAACCCCCTTAGGATAG
>JBJEOD010000152.1:0-2471 GCA_051880535.1 Acutalibacteraceae bacterium
TGCGCCCGCGCCGCCGCCAAAGAGCTTTAATATGGAAAAAACAAATGATAAAAGCGGCTTTCAGCGCGGAGCGGCTCTGCTTCTTTGCTCGACGGTCGCGGTAAAGCTTATCGGCGCGCTCTTTAAAATTCCCCTTTCAAGCAACTATTGCTTGGGGGATTTGGGCTTCGGCTATTTTTCCTCGGCGTATGACCTGTTTACCCCGTTTTATGCGCTTGCTATGGCGGGACTGCCTGTTGCGGTGTCAAAAACGGTTTCGGAATATGCCGCTCACGGTAAATTCAACGACGTGCGCGAGACCTTAAGGGTCAGTCGCAGGGTATATCTTGCGGCGGGGCTTATTTGCTTTTTTATTATGTGCGCGTTTATATACCCGTTTTCACGTCTCACCGATTCGGCGGGAAACGGATTTTACGCGCTTGCGGCTATGACACCGTCGGTTATTTTTTGCTGTGCTATGTCCTCGTACAGGGGGTATTATCAGGGGCTTAACAATATGCTGCCTACAGCGGCTTCGGAGGTTACGGAGGCACTGTGTAAGCTGTGTTTGGGCTTCGGTTTCGGCTTTTTTACCGTTAAAATCACGGACAGCGTTGTTTTCGGCGCGGCGGCGGCAATCCTCGGGATTACCGTGGGTACGGCATTAGCTACCCTTTATTTAAAGCTTTATAACAAATTCAAGGGCGACGGAATTTCGGCTGAAAGGCTTGCGGTTAGCCCTCCTGCAAGCGGCGGGAAATCTGCGGCAAGGACCCTTATTCTGCTTGCCGTTCCCGTGGCGCTCGCCTCTCTTGCAAGCAATATCGCCCTTATTGCCGACGCGCTTACCGTGCGCTGGCAGCTTACCGACCTTACCGAAAAAAGTCCTGAAATTATAAGGGAGCTCTACTCCTCGTCCATAGCCGCCTACAACAAAACCGCGCCCTCGCCTATGACCGACGGCGAGCTTGCCGCGTGGCTCTACGGCATCAGGGGCAAGGCATATACCCTCTTTAATCTGGTACCCGCCTTTACAACCGTAATAGGCGTAAGCGCTGTGCCTGTTATCGCGGGATTTAACGCCGAAGGGAATTATAAAGCCCTGAACCGCAATTTAGGCTCCGCTTTAAAGCTGGCGGCGCTGATTTCCTTCCCTGCGGGGATAGGGCTTTTCACCGCGTCTGAGGGGATAATGGGGCTTTTGTACGACAGCGCCGCTTCGGTCGAAATCGGCGCGCCGATGCTTAAAGCCTTCGGTATCGCGGCGGTTTTCGCGGGAATTTCGATTCCTTTAACGGGAATTTTGCAGGCGCTCGGTAAGCAAAGGGCGGCGCTTATAAATATAGCAGTCGGCGCGGCGGTAAAATTAACCGTCGGATTTCTTACAGTCCGTGTTCCCGAAATCAACGTGAAGGGAGCGGCGTTGGGTACCCTTGCCTGCTATGCCGTAATATTAATTTTGCATATTGCGGTTTTGGTAAGGACTGCGGGAATATCGGTTAATTTCAAAGCCGTTTTTTTAAAGCCGCTCGCCTCTGCCGTGCTTTGCGGGCTTGCCGCGGGTCTTGTTTTAAATTCAAGCGACTCTTCGGTTATTACGGTTTTGGCAATATTTGCCGCTGCTATCGCATATCTATTTGCTCTTATTCTGCTTAATACCTTTGAAGAAAATGATTTTTCTTCGTTGCCCAAAGCAGAAAAAATCCTAAAATTTTGTAAAAAACATAGAATTTTACGCTCTAAAGATAGCTGAAAATAATTCTTTTTATGTTTTTTTACAGAAAATTTTAAAGTTATACGAAAAATGATTGATTTTTTTCCCGAAGTATGGTAAATATATATAGTACAAGCTTTTGCGCTGTACGTTAAAGCTTTCAACCGAGTTAATCGTTGAAAAATATTTTTTGGAGGTTCTTACAATGAACAAAACTGAATTAGTAGTATCGATGGCTGATAAGGCAGGCATTTCCAAGAAGGACGCCGAAAAGGCTCTTGCCGCTTTTCTTGACACTGTTACAGACGAATTAAAGAAGGGCGAGAAGGTTCAGCTCGTAGGCTTCGGCACCTTTGAGGTTCGTGAGCGCGCTGAGAGAACAGGTATCAACCCGCAGACAAAGCAGACCATTACCATTGCCGCTTCCAAGAATCCCGTATTCAAGGCAGGCAAGGCGCTTAAGGATACTATTTCCAAATAATTACTTAACTGCTTTGAGCCGTCCGCAAGGGCGGCTTTAACTTTATTTAACGGAGTACAAAAATGAGATTGGATAAATACTTAAAGGTTTCAAGAATAATTAAAAGGCGCACGGTCGCCAACGAGGCATGCGACGCGGGCAGAGTTGTTGTAAACGGCAAGGCGGCGCGGGCTTCCTACGACGTAAAGGTGGGGGACGTTATTGAAATATCCTTCGGGTCGCGGAACTTCAAGGCTGAGGTCACCTCGGTGGCGGAGACCGTAAAAAAGGACGACGCGGCGGGGCTTTATAAAATAA
>JBJEOD010000153.1:0-2455 GCA_051880535.1 Acutalibacteraceae bacterium
AAATTCAGATTGAATACAAATCCTACGCCGTCGCTTTCAAGGTCGAAAAAGCTTTTGGTATCAGCGTCAATATCGCCTAATTCAAAATATTCCTTATCGGTTGTGGCTTTGGGATTATTTCCGCCTGCGCCGTTTACTAAAATATCGCACTTGCCGAAATCCTTTTCCACCTCGTCCGCTACCTCGTAGCAAGCGGCTTTGTCAAGTACATTACACTTGTACGCCTTGGCGATACCGCCCTCGGCAGTGATTTCATCGGCATATTGCTTTGCCGCGTCGTAGTTAAGGTCAAGCAGGGCTACCTTCGCACCTGCCCGTGCGAGGGTTTTTGAAAACGCCGAGCAAAGCACGCCGCCCGCGCCGGTCACCACTGCGACCTTTCCTGTTAAATCGGTGTTCAAGACATTTTTTTGCATTATTTATCCTCCCTTTACGCCTTTTCGCAGGCTTCAAAAAGTCCGTTAATATATGCAGCACCTAATGCTCTGTCATAAAGACCGTAGCCCGGCTTGCCGCTTTCGCCCCAAATCATTCTTCCGTGGTCGGGACGAACGTAGCCGTCAAAGCCCGTATCAACAAGAGCCTTTACTATTTCGTACATATCAAGGCTACCGCCCGAAGACAGATGCCCGCACTCCTCAAAGCTTCCGTCCTCCAAAAGCTTTACCTGACGGATATGCATAAAGGCTATTCTATCCATACCGCTGTATTTACGCACCATTTTCGGAATATCGTTAAACGCAGCGCTCCCGAGACTTCCCGTACAGAGGCAAAGGCTGTTTGCGGGGCTGTCTACAATATTAAGCAGTCTGTCGAGATTCTTTTCGTTTGTGACAATTCTCGGAATACCGAAAATCGGATAGGGTGGGTCGTCAGGGTGTATTGCCATCTTAACGCCGCACTCTTCGGCGACAGGAATTATCTTTTTAAGGAATTTTTCAAGATTTTCCCACAGCCCCTCTTCGCCGAGCTTCGAATAAGCGCCGATTAAATCCCTTACTTCCGACTGGGTATAGCTTGAATCCCAGCCCGGCAGGTGTATATCGTCCTTTAAGGGGTCTAAGCCCTTTAGCTGATCCATATACATAACAAGGCTTGTTGAGCCGTCTGCCCCTTTTTTATCAAGCTGAGTTCTTGTCCAGTCAAAGACGGGCATAAAGTTATATGTAATGCACTTTACGCCGTACTTAGCACAGCGGCGGATATTTTCGCAATACACTTCTGTGTATTCCTCCGCCTTTTCGGTTCCGAGCTTTATTTCCTCGGGCACAGGCACCGATTCCACAATATCGAAAATAAGTCCGTTTTTCTCCGCCTGATTTTTCAATCTTTCAAGGCTTTCCTCGGGCCATACCTCCCCAGGTTTAACGTCGTAAACCGCTGTCACCACCGAGCGCATATTCGGTATCTGTCTTATGTATTCGAGTGAAATCGGGTCGCTCTCGCCGTACCATCTGAAAGACATTTTCATATCAGTCACCAATCGCTTCCTTTATATTGTAATAACAAATTTTCTCGGCGAGCCTTTCGGCGCTGTCTTTGTCATACTCGCCGCTTTCCACCCACTCGCCTATAAGATTGCAGAGTATTCTTCTGAAATAATCGTGACGGGCGTAGGATAAAAAGCTCCTTGAATCGGTAAGCATACCATAAAACTCACCTAAAGAACCGTTTTCGGCGATCACCTTGATTTCGTCCTCTATACCGCGCTTGTGGTCGCAGAACCACCATGCCGCTCCGAATTTTACATTAGGAAACGCTCCCGCGATAGAGGCGATTTGCGCAATATTTGATTCATTGAGGGAGTAAATAACCGTCTTCGGCAGACCTGAATTTTTATTGATTCCGTCAAGCATCATAATAAGGTCGTTGCCGTTTACGGTATTGCCAACGCAGTCAACTCCGCAATCTGCACCCAATTTCTCCGCTAAAACGGAATTTGAATTTCTTACAACCGCTAAATGCCACTGCGAAATTAAGTCCTTTTGCTTATAAAGGGAATTTATAAATAGGTACATATTGCCGATAAAGCCCATATATTCCTTATCGGTAATTTCCTTGCCTGCAAGAACCTGCTTAAAGCTGCTGTCCGCCTCGGATTCGTCCGCTATTCTGTTCGGGAAATAAGGCATACCTATATCCGCACAGCGGCAACCCATCTCGCAGAAGAAGTCGAGCCTATCTGAAACCGCCTTTTTAAGCGTTTCGAGGTTCTCTATTTTAACCCCGCTTACCTCGCTTAGCTTATTTACGTAATCCGAATATCCCGCCCGCCTTACAAGCAGTAAATTGTCGGTTCTGAAGGAGGGAATAACCTTAGTTTTAAAGCTTTTATCCTCTGCTATTCTTTTATGCCACGAAAGGTCGTCGGTTATATCGTCGGTAGTGCAGATAACCTCAACATTCGACTTTTCAATAAGCTTTCTCGGCGACATTTCGGTTTCCGCTATAAAAG
>JBJEOD010000154.1:0-2445 GCA_051880535.1 Acutalibacteraceae bacterium
TCACATATACGCTGTCAAGACCGTAGTTTGCAAGCGAAACCGCAACGTTGGCTTCGCCGCCGCCGAAGGTGGCCTGCATCTGGTCGTTCTGAAAAAATCTGTAATATCCGTTAGGGGCAAGCCTTAACATTATCTCCCCGAAAGTAACTACCTTAGCCATTTTATTTCTCCTCCATCTTTTCAAGCGCTTCCTTTACAAAGAAGCTGCCGCCGATTGCCGCAATTTTATCGAAAGCTAAAAACTCGTCTATATTACTGCGGTCAACCCCGCCTGTCGGGATAAACTTAACCTGCGGGAAAGGAGCGGAAAGCGCCTTTAATGCCTTTAAACCGCCGTACACATTTGCGGGGAAGAATTTAACGGTTGTAATACCTAAATCAAGCGCCTGCATAATTTCGGTGGGTGTAACACAACCGGGGTAATACGGAACATTTCTTTCCTTACAAAGCTTTGCAACCTCTGCCGAAAGACCCGGAGATACAATAAATTCGCAACCAAGGTCTAATGCTTGTTTACACTGCTCGGCGTTGATAACCGTTCCTGCACCGATTGACATTTCGGGATAATTTTTAATTGCATAATCTATTGCCTCTTTAGCACAGGCGGTTCTAAAAGTGATTTCGGCACAGTTAATGCCGTTATTCTTTAAAGCAGTTAATATTTTATCCGTTTCGGATAATTCTTTAATTACTACTACGGGTACAAATTTTTCCATGTTCATTCCTCCTTATATTTTTACCATCTTACCTGCCATCTCGGCAGATAGGACGTGTTTCCGCTTTTTTCCGAATCTGCGGCGCGGCGCTTTGACTGCTTGGCTTTTTCGGCAAGGAAACCGTCATAAAGCCCGCTGTCAAAGGGCAGAGTGATTTCTTTGTTGCCCTGCCACTCCGAAAGGTAAGCGGCATTTGATAAGGTGAGCTCATATATGCCGTCTGCTCCGGGTGCTATAAGCTCCTCGCCAAACAATACAGCGTTAGCGAAATTCTGCAAAATCCCCTTGTGCGAAGTTTCGGGCTTTTCCTGATTGATTTCCTCATAACCACAATCAATTTGCGCAAAGCCCTCTTTAGATTCCGCTATAACCCTGCTTACCGACTCTTTGACATTATACCACTTCATAATGCCGTTTTCAAGAACAATTTTGCCCAAATCACCCGATATTTCAAGGCGGTTTGTCCCGGGGTATTCGCCTGTCGAGGTCATAAAAACACCTGTCGCACCGTTTTTGTAGCGTGTGAATATAGTCGCGTCGTCCTCGACCTCAATATTATGGTATTTTGCGATATCGCAAAATGCGGTTACGCTTTCGGGCATACCGCATATCCACTGCCATAAATCAAGATTATGTGGTGCTTGATTTAAAAGCACTCCGCCGCCCTCGCCCGACCATGTGGCACGCCAGTCGCCCGAATCGTAATAGTTTTGAGTGCGAAACCAGTTGGTTATTATCCAAACCGTTCTTTTAAGCTCGCCCAATTCTCCGCCTTTTACGATTTCCCGCGCCTTTGCAAACAAAGGATTGGTGCGCTGATTAAACATAACCGAGAACACCTTGCCCGATTCTTCCGCCGCTTCATTGAGCTTTTTTACTCTTGAAACCGAAATGTCGGCGGGCTTTTCAAGCATTACATTAAGCCCGTGTTCGAGGGCTTTAACAGCGATTTCGGCATGCAGAGGGTGCGGCACCGCTATTATCACGCTGTCGCATACTTTACTGTCAAATAATTCTTCATAGCTTATGTAGCCTTTAATACCGGGATATTTTTCCGCAAACATTGCAAGCTTTTTCTCAGATATGTCACAAACCGCGGTAAGCGACATACCCTTTATTTGTTTCTCGGCAATACAGGCGGCGTGTGCCGAGCCCATATTGCCTATGCCGATTACCGCTACATTAATGTGTTCCATAATTACTTATTACCGCCGTAGCTGGCGCTTGTATCGGCAAATACCGCTTTTACTCCGACCTTTCTTTTAGAGGTTGCCACACGCTTCATCAGCTCGTTATAGTATAGCTCCTCGTCAAACGGGATTTCAACCTCTTTACCCAAAAACGCCGAAAGGTGCATAGCGTTTGAAAGGGTAAGACCGTTTATACCTTCTTTACCCTCGGCAACAAGCTTGCCGCCGTGAAGTATAGCGTCTGCCCACGCGTTTAAAACGCCTACGTGCTGGGGGTTCTCGCCATCTGTTTCAACCTCGCGGGTTGTGCTGTTTACGGTTGCAAAGGGCTGTGTGTTGGTCTTTGAAAATTCCTGCTCGGTCATTTCGTACTCGGTCATAATAAGCTTATCATTTTCAATAACAAACTTTGCTCTATCCATCTGGATTTCAAAGCGGTTTGTGCCGTGCGCGTCGCCCGTTGTGGTAACAAATACGCCCGTTGCGCCGTTTTCATATTCAACGTAGGTCGTAACATCGTCCTCAACCTCGATATCGTG
>JBJEOD010000155.1:0-11621 GCA_051880535.1 Acutalibacteraceae bacterium
TTCCTCCCAATAATCAGGAATTACCAGCTTGTCGGGCTCCTTTTCTATTTCCACCCAAGGGAAATCGGTGCGGACAAAGCCCGCTCCCGCCTGAGCCAGCATTGCGATTTGGTCGGGTGTGCGGCCGCCGCCGAATAAATGTGCACTGACACCCATCCTGGAATTCAGGGCATCCGGCTTGCGAATACGTGAAACGGAAAAAATCCGACTGTCCTCCGGCGCGGGTTCCCCGGTAAAGATTTCTACCTCCGTATAATAAATACAGAAGCTGTCTACCCATTGCGCATAATCAATCGTAATGTTTTTTGTCTCCCCCGGGTTAAGGGAAATTTTCACGCTGTTTTCACCTACAACGTGGGAGGATTCATGCCGGCGCACAAAAACGGTATACTTTACCGTGGCGTCGATCGGATTCTCCCCTACATATCCAACCGAAAGATTGTAAAGGTAATCCTCGCGGGCATCGTATTGTGTATGCACATTACCGAGACGCTTTCCTTGCAACGACACCTTCCACAGAGGATTTCCGTCCTCCACCTTTTTCAGCTGAATAAATTCAGGAAGCTCGTGTGTTCTGGTTTCACCGATGAGCATAAGCTTTCATCCTTTCTTCAATATAAATAATATACAATAATTATAATATCGGTTTATATTTTACATTCATTATGATAACACGCTCTTTCCCATTTGTCAACCCTTTTTTGTACTATTTGTTTTTATTTATTATTTTGCGCAAATTATTGTTATTTCTAATTTTTTTACAGGATTACAAGTTTATATTATTATTTACGTGCACATTTTCAGGTATTTTACTCTTTTGTCTTAAAAAAAACTGCAATTAAAGCATTAAAATGTATTGACTTATGTATTATTTGTATGGTATAATCAAGATAACAAATAATCCAAGCTGACAAATAACAACAGTAAAAGAGGAGTTGAGCTCCACAATGCCGATTAACGGAACAGAACTTGCCCGCCGACACCCCATTCAATATGACAGCCCTGCGCCAAGATTCTTTGAAGGCGCCCTTTTAGGAAACGGTCACCTCGGGGCGGTAATCAATACCCGTCCTGACGCAGTCGCAATACGATTGGGTCATAACAGTATATGGGACATTCGTGTTGATGAAAGCAACAAAGATAAATTCGGAACCTTTAATGAAATTTGGGAAAAAATCAAGACCTCCGACAATTTGATGGCGGAGCATTGGTATCATGCTTATCATGCCGTTACCGAGGAAAGCTATTTCAAAAAATATCCCCGTCCATTCCCGTGCGGCAGCATCTATCTCTTTTTTGAACGGCGCGAGTATGAACTGATAGGTCACTCCCTTGACATTTCCACCGGTATACTCTCTATCCGTTTTTTGGATAAAGCGGGAAAAGATTATTACTGCGAAATTTTTGTTGAAAGCAAAACCGACTCGGCGGACAGATTATTTGTTCGCTGTGTAGATTCGGACGGAAAGCCGGTAAGCCTTTTCAACCGAGTGAGAATAATTCCCGAAACCGACACCGAATCGGAAATCCCGACCTTTGAACCGCTGAACCTTTCTCGCGGCATGGGGTTTATTCAGCGCTTGCCTGCACGCTGCCCGCCCGACACCGAATTTTCTGAAGACGATAAGGGCTTTGCCGTTTTTGCGGACTGCGGTGCCTGCCGTTCGGGCGAGCTTGAATGCCGTCACGATACAAATGCCCCATTCACATTATATATAGAGGTAGTAAACGGGAACTACGCAGAGGTTGAAAGACATGCTTTTTCCCTCTCCCCTTCGCTTACCGAGGCTATGGAGCTTACCCGTTCGGTACTCTCGGAATATTGGAACCGTTCCGGTGTTCGGCTTGAGGATGAATTTTTAGAGCAAATATGGTATCACAATCTGTATTTTTTGTATTGCTCGTTAGACAAAGACTCTACCTGCCCCGGCCTGTTCGGAAACTTTATGTTCCGAAATATCGGCACGGCTTGGCACGGAGATTATCATTTCAACTACAATGTCCAACAAATATTCTGGGCTTCATTTATCACCAACCACAGTGAACAAAATCTGCCCTATGTCCGTTTGATTGAAGATTTACTGCCGTTAAGCCGGGAATGGGCAAAGAATTATTTTGAAACCGAGGGTGCCTATTTCCCACACTGTGCTTATCCTGTCAAAATGACCACCTTCCCCTATCCGACCACCGACTGGGGCTGGCAGATATGCGAAACACCCTGGGCAGTGCAGGGACTTTGGTGGCAATACATTTACACCATGGATAAGGAGCTTCTGCGCAATCGGCTGTTCGAGCCGATCAAGCAGGCAACATTGTTTATTACCCGCTATATGCTTCGTCCGGACGGTTCGGGCGAGCGCTGGGGTGACGACCGCTTCCATGTATTCCCCACCGTGCCGCCTGAGCTTTATGCCGATTTCGCAAATGATTGGAATCGGCGGCGTGACTGTCTGGTTGATTTAACCTTTATCAAGTTTCTGTTTAATGCATTCCTGGATGCCGTAAAAATATTAGAAGCAGACGAGCATGAGCTGGTTGCCGATTGCCTTAAAATATTGGAAAAATTTCCGCTTTATCCTATTCATGGCGAGCCGGGTGATGATGTTTTTGTCAGTGTTTGGGGCGAGGATCCCGAAGTAGTACAAAACACGCCGAACACCGGTATGCCCGCCTTCCCCGGCGAGGAAATATCCTTCAGTGACAGTCTGTCACCCGAAACCGCCGAGCGTTATAAAACAGCGGTTCGCAGCTGGCGCCGCCAAAGAAACGAAGGCGGCAACGAATTGGTGTTTTACAATTTGCAGGGTGCCCGTCTGGGTGTTTTGGATTTAGAGGTTTTTAAGCGGCAGGTAAAATATTGTCTGCGTCCCAACGGCACCTGTACCGACCGAGTATTGCTTTCGGGCGGCCGTTATTCCGATGATATGGATTTCGATTTTATGAGCGATATGGGAGTATGGATTGAAAACTTTTCACTGCCTTCGGTCATAAGCAACTGTCTGATACACGGTCACGGCGATACCGTCTGTTTATTCCCGAACTGGAAGCTTGACAAAAAAGCGGAATTCTTCGGTCATCGAACCAAAGGGGCTTTTCTTATCGGTTCTGCCTGCTCAGACGGACGGGTAGAATATGTGGATATCTATTCCGAAAAGGGTGGAATTTGCAGCCTGAAAAATCCATGGACAAACAAAATCGAACATATAACACTTTCCGCCGGGGAAAGCATCCGTCTTACCGAAAGCAAAAACACAAGCAACCCTTCCGATTAACGGATAACTAATACAAATACATTTATAGGAGGAAAATATGACAGTAACAAACGATGCTCCGTTATATCAAAAGATATACGATCATTTTACGGAGCTAATACGGAACGGCGTTTTAAAACCGGGCGACAAGCTCCCCACCGAGCAGGAAATAATGGAACAGTATCAGGTAAGCCGAGCCACCGCCTCGCGTGCAATGAGCGATCTTGCAAAGGATAGATATATCACACGTCTGCGCAAACTGGGCTCAGTTGTTGCCGAAACCGTTCAAGACCTTGATTCACCCAACCCAAAAACAACCGAAGAAATTATTCCTCTGGTTGTTCCTGTCAATTCCACCGATACCGGGGATTTGATAAACGGCATCCAGCAAAAGGCAGATGAATACAATTATATCATTCCGCTTTATAATACTAACCGCGACCTTGCGACCGAACGGCATGTATTAACCGATTTATTGAAGAAGGATATTGGCGGACTGATTTGTTATCCGCTGGAAAGCTATAGAAATATCGACCTATTTATCCGATTTATGGTAAAACAAATTCCCGTAATCTTTCTTGATCGTCCGTTGGGAGGTATAGATTTTCCGGTAGTCGGCTCGGATAACGTCGCCGCCACTTATGACCTTACCTCTATGCTGATTAAGAAGGGGCATCGTCATATCGCCTTTGTCGGATTTTCCGGCTCATCCTATGCCTCCAGCCAACGGCTGAAGGGATACATTAAGGCTCAAACCGACAGCATGATTCAGCCGAATCCCGATTTTGTCTTCTATTTAAAGGGTCATTCCTCAAGACATCTTATGATGGCGGAAAATGACGAAAGCAACAACCAAGCAATGCAAAACATCTTAAAAACAATAATATCGATGCCGGTTCGCCCAACAGCATTGATCTGCGAGCACGATCTGCTTGCTTCTTTAGTAGAAAAGCAGGCACGGGAGCTGAATATTAAAATTCCGGATGAGCTTTCGGTTACCGGGTTTGACAATCTGGTTTACTGCAACTATATGGAGGTTCCGCTCACAACCATAGCTCAGGACTTTATGCAAATCGGGCACCGAGCCGTAGAACAGCTGGTCGCCCTTAAAAAAGGAATTTCCGTAGAAAATCGCACTAATATTAAGTGCACCGTAATCGAGCGAAATTCTGTTGCCACATTGAAATAAGGAAGTTGCTTCGCGGCACTTCCAAAAAAATATAAAATATAAACGGAGGATAAATATATGACTGCTTCAAGTAAAAAATTACGTGACTTTTACGATCACAAGCCGGGAGCTAAAATCTATCAGACCGAATTTGGATTTTTCGCTACCGAGGAATGGAAAAAACAAGGGTATATCGATGATAACACCGATTTAGCAAAGCTCTTCGGCTTTGACGAGGATTCGGTTGTCTATCTCAATCAGTTGGGCTGGTGCGATCCGCAGCTTTACCCTATGTTTGAAGAAGAAATTTTGGAGGATCGCGGCGAGTACGAATTAGTTCGTG
The DNA here is from genome assembly GCA_051880535.1 of Acutalibacteraceae bacterium. Taxonomy (GTDB): domain Bacteria; phylum Bacillota; class Clostridia; order Oscillospirales; family Acutalibacteraceae; genus UBA737. The sequence continues at coordinate 4,763 of JBJEOD010000155.1, forward strand.
ATTATGCAGGACGAAGCGTTCTCTTCTTTAAAGGACGCCGCGACGGTTTTATGCCGGAGTATGTCGATCATCCCGTAAAGGATATGAAAACCTGGGAAGAAAATATTGCCTGGCGTCTTAATCCGAAAACGCCGGAGAGATATACCGATTTAGAGCAGCGCATGGCTGCCGTTAACGAGCGTGTGAAGGACGGCGCAATAGTTTCGCAAAATATCGTAGGCGGATACATGTATCTTCGTTCCCTTATAGGCCCCGAGGATCTTTTATATATGTTTTACGACCAGCCCGAGCTTATTCACACCTGCATGCGTGCATGGTTAGAGCTTGCCGATACCGTAACGGCCGCTCATCAAAAATATGTAACCTTTGACGAGGTCTATCTCGGAGAAGATATCTGTTATAATTCCGGTTCGCTTATCAGTCCGGATATGATGCGTGAATTTTTACTCCCGTATTATCAACAGCTTATTGATAATATCCGCCGACGTCAGAAGGATAACAGGAAGCTGCACATAGAAATCGACACTGACGGACGCTGCACCGATGTTATTGACATTTATAAAAGCATCGGCGCGGATTATATGTCACCCTTCGAGGTTGCCTCGGGCTGTGATGTTGTTGAGGTTCGCAAAAAGTATCCCGATTTATTAATTCGCGGCGGCTTTGACAAGCGAATCATGGCAGCCGGCAAGGATGCGATTGACAGGGAAATTGAACGTATCATGCCGTTTATGACCGAAAAGGGCGGATATATTCCCTCCTGTGACCACGGAGTACCCTGCGAGGTTTCATTTGAAAATTATATGCACTACCGTAAGAGAATGCTTGAGTTTTAATTTTATACGTTTTTCCGCAAATAAAATACGTTGCTCGAATAATTATTAAATTATTACATATTGAAAGGATTGCTTTTTATGCCATCACAAGCTATACCAGTACCCGAAAAAAGAGTTTCCGACTTTGAAGCACTCGGCTTCGGTATGTTCATCCATTACGGCTTATTCTCCCTTTTAGACCGCGGCGAATGGGCACAATTTATTTTATACCCCTCTGCAGGTGAGGAATACGATGAGCTTTTCCATCAATTTACAGCCGAACACTTTGACGCAAAAGCAATTGTACGCACCGCTAAGCAGGCAGGTATGAAATATATTTGTCTGACCACCAGACACCACGAAGGCTTTTCGCTGTACGATGCCTTAGAGCTTAACGATTTTGATGCTCCCCACAGCCCCGCCGGTCGTGATCTTATACGTGAATTTGTTGATGCCTGCAATGAAGAAGGAATTGTTCCGTTCTTCTATCACACCACCTTGGATTGGTATGAAAAAAGCTTTGACAACGACTTTTCATCATATTTGGCTTATTTAAGACGCTCGGTTGAAATTTTATGCACACAGTACGGAAAAATCGGCGGTTTGTGGTTTGACGGAAACTGGAGTAAACCTGATGCCGACTGGGAATTGGATGAATTGTACGGCTTAATACGTAAATATCAGCCCGATGCCATGATAATTAACAATACCGGCTTGGTAGCCAGAGGGGCTATCAGTCACCCGGAAATAGACAGCGTAACCTTTGAGCAAGGCAGCCCGAATCCGATGGATCGCACCGGAATGGAAAAATATGTTGCCACCGAAATGTGCCAGACCATGAACGGAAACTGGGGCTGTGCTAAAAATGATTATCGCTATAAATCCTTGCCCTATTTTATAGAGCAGCTTTGCGCCTGCAGAAGAGCCGGTTCCAACTATCTGCTTAACATCGGACCGAATGCCGACGGAAGCATACCCAATATGCAAGCCGCTATTTTACAGGAAATAGGAAACTGGATGTCCATTTTCGGAGAAGCAATAATCGAGGGGCGCCCTGCAGGAATCGACGGAGTAGGTAAAAACTTCGGCTTGGCAGGTCCCGACGGTAAGGTATACCTGTTCTTCCATGATGTAAGTGTTTTCGGTGATGAAAATGTTACCGTAAACAGCGGTGAAGCAGGTACAGGTCTCTGCACCTTCACCGGTGTTGATAAGGAATTCAGCTCCATTCGTTGGATGGATAACGGCGAAGCTTTAAAATTTATACAAAACAAAGACGGTCACCTTTATGTTGACTGTCCGCCTCATGATTACGGTCAGGACTATGTTGTCCGCGTTGCTGTATGTGAGCCCTAATCAAATCGGGTTATGATATACCAACATTAAGCCGATGCGCTTTATTTAACTAACGGAGGAAAAGCATGAATATAGATGATGTCCTTGCAAGCCTGACCCTTCAGGAAAAAATCAAGATGCTTTGCGGCAAAGACAATTGGTCCACTCTCGGTTTTAAAGATAAGGGTATTGACTCTATTTCAATGTCAGACAGCTCTCACGGCGTGCGAAAGCAGGTGCCTCACGACGATGAAACCGTTTATGATACCCTTCCTGCCACCTGTTTCCCCACCATGTCGGCTTTGGCATGCTCCTTTGATACCGAGCTCGCACAACAGGTAGGAGCCGCAGTCGGAGAAGAAGCGGCTTCTTTGGGTGCGCAGTTACAGTTAGGTCCCGGCATTAACATCAAGCGTGTGCCGATTTGCGGACGAAATTTCGAATATCTATCGGAAGATCCGGTGCTCACCGGCGAAATGTCGGCTTCTTATATCAACGGCGTACAAAGTGAAGGCGTCGCCGCCTGTATTAAACATTACGCCTGCAATAATCAAGAATGGGATCGCTTCAACATAAGCTCCGAGGTAGGACTTCGCACCCTTCGTGAAATCTATCTCAAGGGCTTTGAACGCGCAATTAAGAAATCAAATCCATGGACTATTATGTCTTCCTATAACAAGCTTAACGGCACCTATGCCACGGAAAACCGCTATCTGCTTGAGACCGTGCTTCGCCGTGAATGGGGCTATGACGGCGTGGTTATATCGGATTGGGGAGCCTGTCACGATCACCCTGCCTGTCTCGCCGCTACGATGGATCTGGCGATGCCATACAGTCCGGACAGCGAAAAGAGCCTTAACGACGCACTGGAAAAGGGCGAAATTTCTGAGGCTCAAATTGATGAGGCAGTTCGTCGCATACTCCGGCTTGTTGAAAAAACGAAGGCTTCCCGGCAAAAATGCGGCAAGCCCTTCCGACATGAAGAGCTGGCAGAAAAAGCCGCAGCAGGTTCTATGGTTTTGCTTAAAAACAGCGGTTTACTGCCCCTTTCTAAAAAGGGACGTGTTGTAATATTCGGCTACAATGCGGCTCACCCCGTTGTAGAAGGGGACGGCAGCTCACTGGTCAACTGTTCACCCGTACCCCCGCTCGACGCACTGCAAAAGCTGTACGGCGACACAGTTTCATTTGTTTATGCAGGTGAGGATTTCTGCGATCAGTCGGTAAATAATATCAACATCCAATACGCAAGAGTAAATGCCTTATGCCGTGACGCAGATGCCGTGCTCTTCTTTATCGGAACCCCGTTCGGGGACGAAAGCGAGTCCTTTGACCGCACCGAACTCAACCTACCGCGGCAGCAGGAAAATCTGATTAATGTGGTTTGCAATGTCAATCCCCGAACCGCGGTGATTCTAACAAGCGGTTCACCTGTCGTTATGCCGTGGAAGGAGCTTCCGCAGGCAATCCTGCAAACAGGCTTCTGCGGTCAGGAAATGGGGAACGCGCTTGCAAAAATCCTGTTCGGCGATATCTGCCCCTCCGGACGACTTGCCGAAAGCTATCCCGCCGCCCTGTATGACCTGCCCGCTATGCAGAATTATCCCGGTGAAAACGGTATTGCCCGTTATGACGAAGGCCTGAATATCGGGTATCGCTTCTACGATAAGGCGGATAAAAAGCCGCTGTTCCCGTTTGGCTTTGGTCTTTCCTATACCACCTTCAGCTACTCCGAGCTTCGCTTGGAATGTGATAAGGTTTCTCAGGACGGTATGATTCATGCCTGTTTAACCATTAAAAATACCGGTGATTATGAAGGCGCGGAAACCGTACAGCTGTATGCGGGCGCTATTACTCCTCCGGTGACTCGTCCGGTACGGGAGCTGGTAGCTTTCAAAAAGGTTATGCTAAAGCCGCAAGAGGAAAAAGAACTCTGCTTTTCCATTCCTGTTGCCGATCTTGCTTATTTTGATGAGCTTCAGCAACGCTTTGCAACCTCTCGCGGACAATATATCCTTTATGCCGGTCACTCCTCGGCAGAGCTTTTAACACAAGCTGAATTTTCCTTTATGTAATTGTTTTTCAGCTTGACATATCGATGCTTTTCAAAAAAATCATCAATATTAAAAGTATAATTGAGTAGGATATCGGTCATTAGTTGACCGGCTAACCTCTCTCACCACCGTGCATACCGTTCGGTACACGGCGGACAAATCTATTGAGTGAATAGACTTGTATGCTTTGGATATGTCATAATACCAACGGCGTGCAAGTCTTTCGTTTAATATGATGTAATATAATGTTTTGAAAGGAATAAATAAAATGCTGAATTTTAAACAAAATCAAATGTTTGCCGATTGGGAAGCCAAACAGTTCCTTGAAGGAATGCCTATAGGCAATGGGCGCATCGGTACCGTAATATACGGCGGTGTCGAAAGTGAAACAATCGAGCTATCGGAAAGCACCATTTGGTCGGGAAAACCGCGTGAAGCAAATTGCCGTCCCGACAGTGCTCAATATCTTCCCGAACTTCAGCAAGCTATAGTCTGCGGCGATTCCGATGAAAAGGTTGCACAGCTTATGGCTCAGCTTGTTAATGGAGATATGGCAGATTACGGCACCTCACGCCCATTTGGAACACTCAAGCTTAACTTCCCTTCCGCTGATTTTTCCGATTACAGCCGCAGTCTTGATTTGGAAACCGCCATTCATACGGTAACTTATATGGCAAATGGCGTTAAATACACCCGTGAAGCATTTGTTTCGCATCCCGATCAGGTTATGGTGATGCGGCTCACTGCCGACAAGCCCGGCTGTGTCACCTTCGACATGCAGGTTGAGCCTGTCGCACTCCACGGCAATACATTAGAGAACACTGTTAACGAAAATGTTTACACCGTAAAAGGTGTGGTTTTCGACGGTGATATGCTTCTATGTGCCAAGATTGCCGTACTTAATCAGGGCGGAGTTCTATCTTCCGAAAACGATCGACTGATACTACGCAATGCCGATGAAGCGCTTATCCTGCTCGATATCGAAACCGATTATTTACAGAAGGGTACCAACCCGGCTATACTCTGTGAGCAAAGGCTCGGCACAGCGGCTTCACACCGTTTTTCTGAGCTTGAAAGCCGTCATAAAAATGACTTTTATACTCATTTTAACCGTCTTTCCATTGACCTCGGAAAAGAGAACGATGTTTACCGTTTTTGGTTCCAATATGCGCGTTATCTTGCTATCAGCGCTTGCCGCAGCGATTCTCCCATGCCTATGCACCTGCAAGGAATCTGGAACGATAATATGGCTTGCAATATGCCGTGGACCTGTGACTTCCATTTGGATATCAATTCGCAAATGAATCAATGGCTCCTCACTACCGCAAACCTTCCGGAAGGCAATCTGCCGCTCGGACGTTTATTGAAAGATGTACTTATGCCTGCCGGACGGCGTACCGCTAAAATACAATATGGCAAGGAAGGCTGGGTTTCACATTCGGTCACTAACGCCTGGGGCTATTCCGGAATTATCAATACACCGTGGTCAATATTCACCACTGCAGGAGCATGGATCGCTTCAAGCTTATGGGATCAATATGACACCTACCGTGACAAAACCTTTTTAAAGGACGTGGCTTATCCCGTACTGAGAGACAGTGCCGTGTTCTTCCTTGATTTTCTGATTGAGAACAAGGATGGATACCTTGTAACTGCTCCCTCATGTTCACCTGAAAACGGAGATGTAGGGATGATGGCCGCCTGTGACCGAGCTATAATTCACGGTTTATTTGAAAGTGTTATAGAAGCTTCCGAAATTCTTGATGTAGATGAAGAACTACGCGCTCATGTAAAGAAAGCACTTGCCGCTCTGCCTCCGATACGTGTCAGCCGCCACGGTCAAATTATGGAATGGTATGACGATATCACCGATGGCATCAGTAATCACCGCCATACTTCCCACCTGCTTGGTCTTTATCCCTATTCTCAAATCACCTTAGAGGACACCCCGGAACTTGCAAAGGCGGCCGAATTATCAATGACCCGACGTTTCACCACTCCGGGCTGGGAAGAAACCGAATTCACCGGTCCCAACCTTGCCGCTTTCTTTGCTCGCTTAAAGCAAGGCGACGAGGCGCTCAAGCGAATTGACATTGTTAAAGATAAGCTTACTGCTCCTAACTTTTTCACCGTTTCTCCCGCCGGAATTGCCGGTGCACAGACCGATATTTTTCTAATCGACGGAACAATGGGAATTGCTGCCGCACTCGGCGAATTATTGCTCCAAAGCTATAACGACCGTGTATTATTGCTTCCCGCCCTTCCGGAATCCTTTGCTGACGGTGCCGTACGCGGTATGACGGCACGCGGCGGATTAACGGTTGATTTCAGTTGGAAAGAGCATAAGTTAGTTTCCGCTCGTCTGACCGCGAAAGAAGCTGTAACATTTACGCTTTGCTGCAACAATCTCAGTCTTGAAATGCATCTGAAAGCCGGCGAATCACGCAATATTACATTGGAAGACATGAAACCTTAAATTTCAGCATATTCAAATTTGTTTGGTAATTTGTATTCTTTTTACCGCATATCTGACAATGGACAAAATCATGTAGCTATAAGCCAATATTCGTTATGCTTGGAGAAAAGAAAAAACTCCGCTTTTTAAGCGGAGTTTAAGGTGGTGATCCATCGGGGATTCGAACCCCGGACACCTTG
>JBJEOD010000156.1:0-2404 GCA_051880535.1 Acutalibacteraceae bacterium
ATTTTAGGCAGGTCAAAGGCAGAAAGCGCACCGAATATTTCGTCCCAGTCGCCGTTTTTCGCCGCTTCGTAAAGCTTTGCTTCTTCTTCGGCGGCGAAAGTAAAGCAAAAAGAATAGGTATCATACGCCTTTTGGTCCTCAAAAAGCGCGTCAAGTATCGCGGCATTAACCCGCCGCATTTCCTCTGCCGTCTTCAAAGCCTTTTTGACAGCGTATTTATACCACTTATTTTCAATATTAAAGCCGTCGGGATTATAAGAAGATGAAAGGGAGTTAAACCATTCGGTCGGGAAAGCAAGCTGACGGCTGTAATCGTACATTTTTAAAATATAATCCGAAAAATTGCCGTCGTCGTACTCTGCGCCGACTAAATCCATAAGGCTAAAAAAATCCTCCCCGCCCTTTTCGTAATATTCATTAAGCAAGCTTGCGAGCACGCTCTCGTTTACCGCTTTTAATGAGTTTTGCTCGCTTATTTTAAAGTCGGGCGAGACCCCCGCCCGCTCGAAATTTTCCCTTACGAGGTCAATGCAAAAGGAGTCAATAGTGCAAATTTTAGCCGAGGATAAAAGCTTTCTTTGCTTTAAAAGTCCTATATCATCAGGGTTTGCACGGCATTCCGAGTCAAGCCGTTTTTCAATTCTCGTCCGCATTTCGGCGGCGGCGGCGTTGGTAAAGGTGACTATTAAAAGCCTGTCCGCGCTTATTGGGTTTTCCCTGTCGCTTAAAAGACTTACAACCCTTTCAACCAGCACTGCAGTCTTGCCCGACCCCGCGGCGGCGGAAACCAGCACGTTGCCTTTTGTCTCTATCGCCGATTTTTGCTCGGGCGTGGGGTTAAATGCCATTCGTCTTCTCCTCCCTCATTTTAGTAATAACCTCGTCGTTTTTGAAGTTAGGCACCCTGTCGCAGGGGGCGCTTTCCCTGCCGCAGACCGCCGCGTAATCGCAGTATTTGCAGGCGGGAATATCCCTGCCGTCAAGGGGGCTTACGGCTATATCCCCGCTTAAAATGCCGTCGCCCGTTCTTCGCATCAGGGTCTCGATATAATCAAAAATCTCGCTGAAATCCTCCGCGCTTACAAAGGAGGTGCAGGTTTTGCTCAGCGTTCCGTTTTTAGTAAGTGTGTATTTCGGCACAAACTCGCCCTGCATTTCCCTATCCATCGCGGCAACGATATTTTCGTCTGAGCGGATAAGCCCGTTCATCGCCATACCGCTGTCGTTAAGGTCGCGCTTCGAGGGCATATACAGAATTCCCGCCGCCTTTTCGTCCTCCCTGCCGCCCGCTCGCACCGTGGCGTAAAGGTAGATAAGCATTTGCAGGTTAAGACCGAAAAGAATATCAGGGAGCTTGAAGCTTCTGCCGCCCGTTTTATAGTCGATTACTCTTATGTAGCCGTTATATTCGTCCACCCTGTCGATACTGCCGATTATATCGATATTCCCCTTATCAAAAGGAATTGTAAGCTCGGGAATATCGCCGCCGTTCCCTATTTTAAGCTCGCAGGCGACAGGCTCAAAGCCGCTTTGGGCAAATTCGCGGGAAAGCTGAAGCACTACCGCCTTTAAGGCTCTGGAAATGCGGGAGACCAAAAATTTAGAGCGTTCGGTCTCGACTGCGCGGTAGCCCGAAATACCGTCTAAGTATTCCTCAATATATTTATCCACAAGGGCGTTAAGCTCGCTTTCGGATAAATCGGCTACCCCCTTTTTATATTTGCCTACTATCCTTTCAAGGACATAGTGAACCACCGTGCCCCGCTGTAAAACGTCAAATTCGGCGGGCTTTAGCTTTTTAGCCGTTAGCCCGTATTTGCAAAAATAAGAAAAGCGGCATTTATGGAAGGTATCAAAGCGGGAGGCGGACATTGTAATGCTTTTCCCGAAAAGCCTTTCGGCGGTATCTTGCGACAGCCGTGCGGGCGCGCCCGACAGCTTTTCGCTTAAATATTCGATTTTCTTTTCCTCGTCTGTTCCTTTTAGCGCGGCTTTAAGTGTCTCAGCGTCACCCGTCAGTCTTCTGCGGCAGTACTGCGAATAGGCGCTTTTCGAGGTTTCGGGCAGATTTTCCTCCGTTAAGCTTTCCTGCGGCTCTTTGACCGTCTTACAGCCTAAGCTCTCGGCAATTTCCGCAACAAAGGCGGACGGCTCCGTCTCCTCACCCGAAAGCGAATGAGCGGCAAAGGAAATATACAGCCTGTCCGACGGACAGCAGAGGTTGCAGTAGACCAGATAATTCTCGTCCACCACCGAGGAAATCTGATTGTCGGGGATTTCAATGCCGAGCTCTATAAGGCTTTTGCGCTCGGTAACGCCTAATATGCCCGAATTTGTAAGTCCTTTCGGGAACACCCCCTGATTAGCCCCTAAAATAAAGGCAACGCGGGGTCTTGAGGGACGT
>JBJEOD010000157.1:0-11379 GCA_051880535.1 Acutalibacteraceae bacterium
ATCCAATGTCTTGCCATAAACGAGCAGATAGGTTAAGCTGCATAAAGCTACAGCCCCGAATTTCGCTTGAAATTCAGGGCTGTCAGACAAACCGTGATACGAGTGCTTAATACTGTAAAAATAACAAAATGCTTTAAGACTGCTTAATTTCGTAACCGCCTACGGGACGGATATTAAGCACACAGCAGGAGCCGTCGCCGAATACCCTTTCAATCATTTCCTTGTAGCTGTCAAGCAGCTCTGACGGTATGTAGCACTGAATGGTGCCCGCAAAGCCGCCGCCGTGAACACGGCAGGCACCCTTGCCACCTAAGAACTGCTTTGTAAGCGCCAGCGCTAAGGGCAAACCCTGCTCTGCAACGTTGGAATTGGAGTAGAGGTTCTGCAAATAATCGTAGGAGGACTCGCCCGACTCGTTAACAAGCCTTAAAAATCCTTCAAAATCGCCCGCTTTAAGGGCGGCCTTCTGACCCTCTACCCTCTTCTGTTCGTTAAAGAAGTGGAATCCGCGGAGAATCGCACGGTCGCCGCAGGTCTTGCGAAGGCAGGCGAGAGAGGAATAAAACTTATCCTCGTCTGCGTCGCGCAGAAAATCTACGCCTAACGCATTGCTGAGCTTTTTGCACTCGATAGTAATATCGGCGTAATCCTGGGTTAAGTCGGCGTGGTTTCCGCCTGTGTCCACAACGCAGAGGGTGTAGCCGAAGGCGTGAATATCAAGGTTGATTTTCTCTGTAATCGGATTTTCGGGATTATTGAAATCGGCGTAGGTAAAGCCGCCCAAGGAGCTTGCCATCTGGTCAAGCAGACCGCAGGGCTTGCCGAAATACTCGCGCTCGGCGTACTGACCGATTTTAGCCACCGTGATTTCGTCCGCCTTATTATCAAAGAACATACCGTTTATAATAGTGCCGATAAGCACCTCGAACGCCGCCGAGGAGGAAAGCCCCGAGCCCTTTAAAACATTGGAGGTGGTGTAGGCGTTAAAGCCCGAAACGGGGGCGCCAAGCGCCTTAAATCGGGCGCATACGCCGCGTATAAGCGCCGAGGCCCTGCCTCTTTCGGCGGGGTTAATGTCGGTGTCGTCAATATCTATAACATCCATATCATAGCCTTCGGACTTGATACGGATTTTGTTATCACCGTTCGGAGCGACAACGGCTATTACGTCAAGATTTACGCCGCCTGCCAAAACACATCCGTGCTGGTGGTCGGTGTGGTTGCCGCCTATCTCGGTTCTGCCGGGAGCGGAGAAAAGACGGATGCCGTCCTCTTGCTTGTAAAGCTCCTTAAAGCTGTCGCAAGCCTTTAAATAGCGCCCGCGAGCCGAATTTGCGCAGCCGTAAAGCATGGAAAAGCTGTTATCAAAGCCGCCGTTTTCGATTTTGCTCTTAATCTCGGTAAGGGTCATAGGTAATCCTCCGTAAAATTATTTTGAAATTATCGCTAAGGTGTCTCTTGCAATTGCAAGCTCCTCGTTGGTGGGGATAACGTATACGTTAACGCGGCTGTCGTCGGTAGAGATTTTAACCTCCTTGCCGCGAAGCAGGTTCTTTTCTCCGTCAAGCTTAACGCCGACGAACTGCAAATTCTCGCACACATAACGGCGAAGGTCGGGGTCGTTCTCGCCAATACCGCCCGTAAAGGCTATTGCGTCAATTCCGTTCATTGCGGCGATGTAGGAGCCTACAAATTTAAGAATCTCATACCTCTGCATTTCTACCGCAAGCTGTGCGCGCTTATTGCCCGCTTCTGCGGCGGCGGTAATGTCGCGGTTGTCGTTGGATACGCCCGAAATTCCCAGCATACCAGACTCCTTGTTGCAGATGCGGTTTACGTCCGCGGGGGAAAGATTCTCTTTCTCGGCAATGTATGTAAGTGCGGAGGGATCAACGGTTCCCGAGCGGGTTCCCATCATAAAGCCGTCAAGCGGAGTAAAGCCCATTGAGGTATCTACGCAGACGCCGTCCTTTATAGCGGTAATTGAACAGCCGTTGCCTAAGTGACAGGTGATAATTTTAATATCCTTTTTGTCCTTATTTTCAAGCACCGCGACGCGGTCGCTTACAAAGCGGTGGGAGGTGCCGTGAGCACCGTATCTGCGAACGCCGTATTTCTCGTAGTATTCATAGGGCAGTGGGTACATATAAGCCTTGGGCGGCATTGTCTGGTGGAAAGAGGTGTCGAACACCGCAACCTGCGGAATTTTCTCACCGAAGGTCTTAATGCAGGCACGGATTCCCAGCACATTGGCGGGATTGTGAAGCGGAGCTAAAACGCCCAGCTCCTCGATTTTTTGGAGTACGTCGGGGGTGATAAGGCAGGATTCGGGGAATATGCTTCCGCCCTGTACTATGCGGTGGCCGATAGCCGAAATCTCGTCAAACGAATCGATAACCTTAGCCTCGCTCTTTGTAAGGGCGTAAACCACCGCCTCAAATGCCTCGCTGTGGGTCGGCATAGGGGTGTCCGCCGAGTAGGCGCGTCCGTCCGCCGCCTTGTGGGAAATCGCGCCGCTTACTCCGATGCGCTCGCAAAGACCCTTTGCCAATACCTGCTCGTTATCCATATCGATAAGCTGATACTTAAGGGACGAGCTGCCTGCGTTTACAACAAAAATCTTCATTTTAACTTCCTCCGTAAAAAAATTTTAGAAAAAGCAAATTATTCCTTGAAAAGTATTCCTCAACTAATATATAATACTTTATATAAAGCGGTTTTTCAAGTTTTTTTTGAAAAGATGTGAGAATTTGTCTGTAACGGGTATAATAGCGGAGTTCAATCCTCTGCACACGGGTCACGCCCTCCTGTTAAAAAAGGCTAAGGAGCGGGGGACTGCGGTGGCGGTAATAAGCGGGAATTTTGTCCAGCGGGGCGACCTTGCAATAGTTGATAAACGCATAAGGGCAAGGGCGGCATTGCAAAGCGGCGCTGATTTGGTGCTGGAGCTGCCCGCGGCATATTCAATGTCCACCGCGCAGAATTTTGCATTGGGCGGGGTCTCGGCGCTTAAGGCCGTCGGCTGTGATTCGCTTTTATTCGGCAGTGAGAGCGGTGATATAACAGAGCTTACCGCCGCCTGCGAAATTCTTAACACAAAGGAATTTTCCGAGCGGCTTAACGACCGGCTTTCCACGGGAATGACCTTTGCCGCCGCGCGGGAAAGGGCGGCGTGTGATTCAGGTCTTAAAAGCGGTGTGCTTTCGGGGGCTAATAATAATCTCGCGGTCGAGTATATGACGGCTGCTCGTAATATCGGCGCGGATTTTCGGTTTTTAACCCTGAAACGGCAGGGAGCGGGTCACGATTCGCCCGAGGCTTCGGGTGGCTTCGCCTCCGCCTCGTTGCTTAGGGAGCGGCTCTTAGCGGGTGATTATGATTTTTGCAGGGGCTATATCCCCGAAAATATTTTTTCACTTTTCACGCCTGCAAATATCGCGGATATAGGCCGCATTGAAAAAGCGGTGCTGGCAGTCCTCAGAACCCGCACGCTAAGCGAGCTTAAAAATCTCCCCGATATAAGCGAGGGACTGGAAAATAAGCTTTTTTCCGCAATAAGGGTTGCAACAGACCTCTGTGACCTGTATAATAGGGTTAAGGTCAAGCGTTATACGCTGGCGAGGATAAGGCGGCTTGCGCTTTCTGCCTTTATCGGGCTTGACGGCACCTTTTTTATGAAACAGCCGCCTTATGTCCGGGTGCTGGGCTTTAACGAAAGCGGAGCGGCATTGCTTAAAGAAAGGGCGGGCGGCTCTGAAATTCCCGTTGTGACGCGGGTTTCGCAAATTAAAGACCTGCCCGAACCTGCCGGTAAGCTCTTTGAAGCCGAGTGCCGAGCCACCGATTTGTTTGCCCTCGCACTGCCCGAGCCCGCCCCCTGCGGTCTTGAATACACAGCAAAAATAATTAAAACGGAGTGAAAGAAAAATGGTAACTACAAAAGAAATTGAATCCTTTAAGGATTACGGAAAATGCCTTTGCATTTCAAACGGAGTAATCGAGGCGTATGTCACGGTTGATATAGGTCCCCGGGTTATCCGTTTCGGCTATGTTGACGGTCAGAACATACTTTGCAGTAACAGAAAGGCGTTCGGCTCCAAGGACGATAAAGAATTTACCGACTATTTCGGCGAGGGAAGGTGCTGGGAAAACCTCGGCGGACACAGAATCTGGATCTCGCCCGAGTCCTACCCCGAAACCTACTACCCCGACCTTGAGCCTGTTCATTACGAGCTTACCGAGTACGGCGCGGTCTTCACCCCCGCTCCCGAAAAGGAAAACGGAGTTGCAAAGAGCCTTGAAATTAAAATGGATCCCGACGACGCAAATATGCAGGTAACAATGCGGGTCAAAAATATATCGGACAGCGACAAGACCTTCTCTGTCTGGGGACTTTCGGTTTCCGAAAAGGGCGGCACGCTGGTTATCCCTATGAACACCAACGACACAGGCCTGCTTTCCAACCGCATAATCTCGGTCTGGCCCTATACCGATATGAGCAACGACCGCATTTACTGGGGCAGCCGTTACGTAACCCTCCGTCAGGACGACAAGTACAAGCAGCCTATTAAGCTTGGCTTTGACCTTAACTGCGGAACGGTTTACTACTGCTTAAACGACGACATTTTCCGCAAAAGCTTTGACACTAAGCACCCCACTGCCGCGTATCCCGACGGCGGTTGCTCCTTTGAGACCTACACCAATGACAGTATGATTGAGGTAGAGTCCCTAAGCGAGCTTAAAACGGTAAAATCGGGCGAGATTTCCGAGCTTACCGAGAGCTGGTCACTTTGCAAAAAGCCCTGCGAGGTTGATTTCAGGAATGATGAGTCTATCGACGGGATGCTGGAGAAAATCTGATTAATTCGGAATTCGTAATTCGTAATGCTGAATTAAAATATTTAAACAGTATGGCGGGGGCTTGCTCCCGCCGTCTAACATCTATTGTCTAATGTCTGATGTCTGAAAATTAACAGCCAGTTAAAAAAACAAACACCTTTTTATGGTAAAATATAAAAATAAATAAAAGAAAAGAGGGACGAAATGAGCGGAAAGTCAGGAAACGATTATAACGCGATAACGCCGGAAATCCTAAAATATTCCGAATACTGCACGGGAAACTGCCGTATAGAGCCGCAGCTCTACATTGAACACAAGGTGAACAGGGGTCTGCGCGATTTAAACGGCAAAGGCGTGCTTACGGGTCTTACCGAAATATCGGAGATTGTCTCCAAAAAGGTGGTTGACGGCGAGGAGGTGCCCTGCCCGGGTCATCTGTATTACAGGGGCTACGATGTCGAAAGGCTGGTCGAGGGCTTTATAACGGATAATCGCTTCGGCTTTGAGGAAATCGCCTATCTGCTTTTGTTCGGCAAGCTGCCGAATGAGTCGGACTTGGCGGAGTTTAACGGCGTGCTTTCGTCCTACCGTACCCTTCCCGGCTCCTTTGTGCGGGATATAATTATGAAGGCGCCGTCGTCGGATATGATGAACTCCCTGGCAAGGAGCGTTCTGACCCTTTATTCCTACGACGAAAAGGCGGACCAAACCGACATTCCTAATGTCCTGCGCCAATGCCTACAGCTTATAGCGCGCTTTCCGTTGCTTTCTGTGTACGGCTATCATTCATATAATTATTATATTAAGGGGAGCGACAGCTTTTTCATTCACGAGCCGCGGCCCGAGCTTTCCACGGCGGAGAATATTTTATATATGCTAAGGCTGGACGGCAAGTACACCCCGCTTGAGGCAAGGGTGCTTGACGCCGCTTTGGTGCTTCACGCGGAGCACGGCGGCGGTAATAACTCCACCTTTACAACCCACGTTGTCTCTTCCTCGGGAACCGATACCTACTCGGCAATCGCGGCGGCGCTCGGCTCTCTTAAGGGACCTAAGCACGGCGGCGCTAATATTAAGGTCTGCGCAATGTTTGACGATATTAAGGAGAACGTAAAGGACTGGGAGGACGAGGAGGAGGTCGCCGCCTATCTTAAAAAGATTCTCCATAAGGAGACCTTTGATAAGGCGGGTCTTATTTACGGTATAGGACACGCCGTATATTCGGTCTCCGACCCGCGCGCTATGGTGCTTAAAAGCTTTGTTAAAAGCCTTTCCGAGGAAAAGGGACTTGAAAAGGAATACGGGCTTTACAGCCTTGTCGAGACCCTCGCGCCGCAGATTATAGCGGGCGAGCGCAAGATGTATAAGGGCGTCAGCGTAAATGTCGATTTTTACAGCGGCTTTGTTTACGATATGTTAGGTCTCCCGCATGAGCTGTATACCCCGCTCTTTGCAATCGCGCGTATCGCGGGCTGGAGCGCCCACCGCATTGAGGAGCTTTTAAACGCGGGCAAAATAATCCGCCCCGCCTATAAGAGTGTTCAGCCTCAGCGCGAGTATATTAAAATGTCGGACAGATAGATTTATTATTGAATCGAAAGCTTAAACGGGGCTGTCGCGTCTGGACAGCCCCGTTTAATTTCGCAATAATTAAGCTAATATATCGGGATTGTTAGGTAATTGATTTCAAATATAAATAACACTTGTACTGTACCGCGCCTTATGTTATACTTATTTTGTGAAAGGGGACGGCACCCATAACAAAAAACCGCTTCACACGCTTAATATACGGCAAGGGGGACGACACCCATAGAAAAAAACATTATTGTCGCAGATGAATTCGGAAACGAATATGAGGCTACCTACCCGAAAAGGGCAAAGGGTCTTGTTAAAAACGGCAGGGCACGCTTCATAGCTGAAAATAAAATATGCTTAACGTGTCCGCCTGATATTAAAACGGAGGACAGTACTATGTCAGAAAATAATAATAATTTAAACGCAGAGCTTAATCCCGAAACACCCGCTGCGACCGAAAAGCTTACAATGAATTATGTTTTGGAGCAGATTGAGAAGGTGCAAAGCCAGCTTACCGATTTAAGAAATACGGTAAACAACATAGGCTGTGTAGGAGATTCGGATTACGAGGGCGAGGATACCGAAAACAAAACCGTTCACGACGAGGTTGCTATTGCTAAAATCAAAGCATTAACGGAGGTATTTCATCACCGTGAGGAAAGTCTGCAAAGCTTACTTGCATTCTATCAAAAGATGTATGATGACTTAAAGCAGATACCGAGCAAAAGCGAAAAAATAATTGCTATGCTGCTCGGACAGCTTGAAAACTCAAAGGTTCCCGATACAACCAAAGACTATATAATGGAAACCGTGCAGGTTGCATTACAAGACCTATCTAAAAATCTCTAAAAGCGATTGCCAAAGGGGCTGTCGCGTTAAGGTAAAATTGCATAAATAAAAGGCCCCCTTGACTAAAGGGGGCTGTCACGGCGAAAGCGTGACTGGGGGATATTTGGTTTGATGAAGTACGATTGAATCCCTCCACCGCCGTTCGGCGGTCCCCCTCCCTTTAGGCAAGGGAGGCTTTTTGTGCAAAATGCCCTTAACGTGACAGTCCCTTTTTAATTTAGGAACGGATAAATCCGTTCCCTACATTATCAAAGTAAACATCTTAACGTAGGGAAGGCATTTATGCCTTCCGCAATAATTGATGAATTACAACAAAACAACGTAAGGCATGGGCTTGCTCCCGCAATCTAACGTCTAATGTCTAACATCTAACGTCTGATAAACCGAGAGCGCGAAGGATTTCTCCCTCGCGCTGTCGGTTTATTTTAGTACACACATTATCGGCGCAAAATACGGAATTTGCCGTATATACCCTTTAAGGCTGCGCCGTGCCCAATGTGAGTACTAAAGCTGTGCGGCGTTTCGCCGCGATTTAAGTTATATTAACTCGATAATTGCCATTTCGGCAGCGTCGCCGCGGCGCGGACCTGTTTTCACAATTCTGCAATAACCGCCGTTAACGTCCTTATACTTAGGAGCAATCTCGTTGAAGAGCTTGCTTACAACGTTCTCGTCGGTAATAAATGCCATAGCCTGACGCTTGTTGTTTAAGGTGTTATCCTTAGCGAGTGTAATATACTTCTCTGCCATTGATCTTACTTCTTTGGCGCGGGTCACAGTAGTCTCTATTCTGCCGTTTTTGAGCAGATAGGTCACCATTGCTCTGAGCATAGCGGTTCTGTGATCGCTGGTTCTTCCGAGTTTACGGGTTCCCGGCATTTCTATTCACTCCTTAACAGTGATTTTGCTTTATTCGTCGTCGTGTTTGAGGGTAAAGCCAAAGGAATTAAGCTTTGCAATAACCTCTTCAAGCGACTTGCGGCCCAAGTTCCTTACCTTCATCATATCCTCCTCGGACTTGTTGATAAGGTCTTCAACCGTATTGATACCCGCGCGCTTCAGGCAGTTGAAGCTGCGAACGGATAAATCAAGCTCGTCGATCGTGAGATCGAGAACCTTCTCCTTCTCGTTTTCACTCTTTTCTGCCATAATGCTCTGACCCTCGCAGGCGCCCTCGGTAAGGTCAAGGAACAGCTCGAAATGCTCAATAAGCACCTTAGCGGACATAGAAACCGCCTCGTTTGCTCGGATAGAGCCGTCTGTCCAAACCTCAAGGGTAAGCTTGCCCTTATCGGTAACATTACCTACACGGGTATTGTCAACCGTGAAGTTGGCTTTAAGCACAGGCGTATAAATAGAGTCAACGGGAATTACGCCGATTACGTTCTGCGCCGGTCTGTTCTGATCGGCGGGTACATAGCCTCTGCCCTTGTCGAGAGTCATCTCCATATTGAGCTTTGCTCCCGAATCAAGCGTGGCAATATACATATCGGGGTTTAAGATTTCAACCTCGGAATCGGCCTTAATCGAGGCGGCGGTAACCACGCAGGGGCCCTCTGCCTCAATATAAATCTTTTTCGCCGTATCGGCATGGAGCTTTGCAATCAAACCCTTGATATTGAGGATTATTTCGGTTACGTCCTCTTTAACGCCGGGAATGGTGGAAAACTCATGCACAACACCGTCAATCTTAACCGAAGTAACGGCGACGCCAGGAAGAATGGATAAAAGCACGCGTCTCATACTGTTGCCGAGAGTTGTAGCATAGCCTCTTTCAAGGGGCTCCATTACAAACCTGCCGTATTTGCCGTCGGGGGTCAATTCAGCGGTATCTATTCTGGGCTTTTCAATTTCTATCATTTAAAAGCTCCGTTTCTCCGCGCCAAAATTTTAAGCTGTATAACGCCCGGCACGGAAAGCGTTACAACGGTCTGTCTATTACTTAGAATAGAACTCGACAATGAGCTGCTCTTCAACAGGAGCCTCAATCTGGTCTCTTGTAGGCAGAGCAATAACCTTAGCTGTGAGCTGGTCGCGGTTAACATCGATCCACTGGGGAACGGGTCTTGCGCTGTTAGCTTCAACAACAGCCTTAATCTTCTCGCTTGAGCGGCTCTTTTCGCATATAGAAACAACGTCGCCTGCCTTTAAGAGATAGGAAGCTATATCAACGCGCTTTCCGTTAACCTCAAAATGGCCGTGACCTACGAGCTGACGCGCTTCTGCTCTTGAAGAAGCGAAGCCCACTCTGTAAACAACATTATCGAGACGGCTTTCAAGTATTCTTAAAAGGTTGTCGCCGGTAATGCCCTGTTTTCTTTCAGCGATTTCAAAATAATGATGGAACTGATTTTCCTGAACACCGTAGAAACGTCTCGCGGTCTGCTTAGCGCGAAGCTGCAAGCCGTATTCAGACGATTTCTTTCTGCCCTGTCCGTGCTGACCGGGAGCATAGCCCCTGATTCCTACAGAGCATTTTTCCGAGTAGCAGCGCTCGCCCTTGAGGAACAGCTTCTGACCCTCGCGGCGGCAAAGTCTGCAAACTGCACCGGTATATCTTGCCATCTATTACACCTCCAAAATTTTCCTGCAATTAAATTGCAAACATAAACTGATAATCGATTATACGCGTCTTCTCTTGGGAGGACGGCAGCCGTTGTGCGGAATCGGGGTAACGTCTTTAATCATACTTACCTCAAGACCCGCGGTCTGCAGTGCGCGGATAGCCGCTTCACGTCCGGCTCCCGGACCCTTAACGTACACTTCAACAGTCTTAAGACCGTGCTCCATAGCAGCCTTAGCAGCGGTTTCAGCCGCGCTCTGTGCCGCAAACGGAGTAGACTTTCTTGAACCTCTGAAACCTAACTCACCCGCGGACGCCCAGGAAAGAGCGTTGCCCTGCGTATCGGTGATGGTAACGATAGTGTTGTTGAAGGTAGACTGGATATGAGCAGAGCCACGTTCGATATTCTTTTTCTCACGGCGACGGCGTGTAGCGGTCGTCTTGCCCTTAGCAGTAGCCATATTATCTTCCTCCTACTTATTTCTTCTTGTTAGCTATGGTCTTTTTGGGACCCTTGCGTGTACGCGCGTTAGTCTTAGAGCGCTGTCCTCTTACGGGCAGACCCTTTCTGTGGCGCAGACCGCGATAGCTTCCGATTTCGATAAGTCTCTTAATATCAAAAGCGATTGTACGGCGACGGTCACCCTCAACCTGAAGGTTATGGTCGATATATTCACGCAGTTTGGAAATATCGTCCTCGGTTAAGTCCTTGACGCGGGTATCGGGATTGATTCCTGTGTCGGCAAGGATTTTTTTAGATGTTGTAAGACCGATTCCGAAGATATAGGTGAGTCCGATTTCGACTCGCTTTTCGTTCGGAAGATCAACACCAGCAATACGTGCCATTTATCAAAGCACCTCCATATTTTTTACTCGCGCGCTGTTAACCCTGACGCTGTTTGTGCTTGGGGTTCTCGCAGATAACCATTATCTTGCCTTTGCGCTTGATAATTTTGCATTTTTCGCAAATCTTTTTAACAGAAGGTCTGACTTTCATTCGATTTTGCCTCCTTTAAATTCTTGACTGTTATTTGCTTCGCCAGGTTATACGACCCTTTGAGAGGTCGTACGGAGACATTTCAACAGTCACCTTGTCACCGGGCAGTATGCGAATGAAATTCATACGCAGCTTGCCTGAAATGTGAGCAAGAATAGTATGTCCCCCCTGAATTTCTACCTTAAACATTGCGTTAGGCATTGCCTCAACAACGACGCCTTCAAGCTCTATCATATCCTCTTTGGACATCTTAGCTCCTCCTTTACAAAACGGAATCTCTGTAAACCGCGAGAGCGCGTCTCAACGATTTATCTGTACTGTAACTGCTTATCCCGAGCACGGTATTTGTAAGCGCTAAGTGCTTGGGATTTTTTCTTTTGGGTCTGTTAAGCGGGCGTTCCTTACCGTCACAGACGAAAAGAAAACCGTCCTCCTCCTTTACAACCACAAGAAAATATCCCTTATCGCGCCCTGATTTTGAACAAACTATGCGTCCTACCATACAAAGTCCTCAAATTAAGGTCATAATTTTAGGACCGTCGGCGGTAATCGCAAC
>JBJEOD010000158.1:0-2373 GCA_051880535.1 Acutalibacteraceae bacterium
GGCGTGGCTTATTTTGCCCTCCTCAATATCGTGGAGCGCCGCCTTGCAGTTTTCCACCCCGTCAATTGCAAGATAGGTGTAGTCAGGGAGCCTTTTAGCCTCCATTGTCTTTAAAATACCGCCCGTGGTCGGGAAAAAGCGGGCTAAGCTCTCGTCGTTTTTATCGAGCTTTTGCTCTAAGGTGATTCCCTCTTCATTAAACCAGCGGGTAAGCTCCTCAAATGTAAGCACCGCGTCGGTAATTCCCGCGTAATAGTCCGCCTCGTCCTTCTTTGCGACGCAGGGGCCTATAAAGACGGTCTTAGCCTGCGGGTTGCGGCGCTTAATATCCTTACAGTGCGCCTGCATTGGCGACAGAACATCTGCCAAATAAGGCAGACATGAGGGATAGTATTTTTGAATTAACAGGTTAACCGAATGACAGCAGGAGGATATTACAATGTCCCTATGCTCGTTTTCTAACAGCCGCTCATACTCGCGCTTTACTATGGTGGCGCCCACGGCGGTTTCCTCGGCGTCGGCAAAGCCGAGCTTTTTAAGCGCGGACTTAAGCTCTTCAAAGCCCACGCCGTCGTAATTTGCGATAAAGGAGGGGGCAACGCTTGCTATTACGGGCGCGCCCGAATTTATAAGCACCTTTGCTTTCTCGGTTTCGTCCGCGATTTCCTTTGCGTTCTGCGGACATACAACGAAGCACTGACCGCAGAGTATACATTCGTTTCCGACTATGTGCGCCTGATTGCCCGAGAATTTAATCGATTTCACGGGGCAATGGCGTATGCATTTATAACAGTTTTTACAGTTAGACTTTTTAAGCTTTAAAAACTCCGCCATACATTGTCAGTCCTTTTTTAATTATTGTAATTATAGCTGCAACGAAAGGACGTTTTACACAACGCCCTATAAAAAGAATAGCAATACCGGGGAGGAGTAAGCCCCTCCCCTACGGTAGAAAATACGGTTTTATGTAGGGCGGGGGCTTGCTCCCGCCGCAACAGCCGCTCGATTTAATTACTTCAGCTTTGCGAGAATGTTCTCCTCAAAAAAGCTTTTTGCGGTTTCGGGGGATACGGAATAAAGCTCGCCGTCAACGGTAACGCAAACACCCTTTTGACAGTTGCCCATGCAGAAAGTACCGCCGAGCTCAACCTCGTCCTTTAAATTATTTTCGGAAATAAGGTACTGGAGTTCTTCAACAACCTGTCTTGAGCCCTTAAGGTGGCAGGAGCTGCCTATACATACTGTAACTTTCATTTTCTTTTCCTCCCAAATTCTTTTTATTCGTAATCTACAACGTCAACCCATGAAAGCAGGAATTCTCTTTCCTTTGCATTGCCCTTAACCGACTGTGAAGCGGCAACGATGGGGAGCCATTTTTCAATGTACTGCTTTGCGGTGTCGCTCTTCTTGCAGAAGAGATCCAAATACTTCTTCGCGCCCTCGATATTGCCGTCGAGCCAGAAAAGCAGGTAGGTTCTTGCAACATCGGCGGAGGCGTTGCCCTGTGTGGCGTGGGACCAGTCGAGGATATAGGGAACTCCCTCGTCGGTGATGATTATATTTGAGGGGTTGAAGTCGCCGTGGCAGACCTTGTTGTGCTTGGGCATACCCTCAAGGCGGGTGTGAAGCTCGTAGCGGGTGGTCGCGTCAATGTCCGCCTGGCTTATTTTGCGGTTCATCTTATCCTTAAGCTTTGTAAGCAGGGGAGCCTTCATTTCGTGAACGCTCATCTGAATATCGACAAACTGCTCCAAATACTCGTCAAACTTATCGGGGTTTTCTTGCATAAGCTGAGCCATTGTCTTGCCCTTAATAAACTCGCTGATAATCGCCCACTTGCCGTCGATCATTGTAACGCCCAGAATTTTAGGAATGTTAAGACCTGTTTCCTCGATACGCGCCTGATTGAGCGCCTCGTTTAAAATATCGGCTTTGGAATAGTCGCTGTCGAATACCTTGACGGCGCGGTCCTCGTCCTTGTATATTGTTTTACCCGTTCTGACTGCGATAATTTTATCAAGTTTCATTTTATTTACCTCCCATATTAAACATTTTCGTGTGTGCCGTAGTAAGCATTGAGATACATCTGCTTGATTTCGCTCATAAGCGGATAACGCGGATTAGCGCCTGTGCACTGGTCGTCGAACGCCTGCTCGGTCATCTCGTCAAGACGCGCTAAGAAGTCCGCCTCGTCGGGTACATAGTCGCGGATGGTCTTCTTGATTCCGACCTTTTCCTTTAGCTCGTCAAGCGCCGCGATAAGGTTTTCAACCTTTTCATCATCGGTCTTACCCTTAAGCCCCAGCGCGTCCGCAACCTCGGCATAGCGAGCTTTGGTGTGCGGGTGGTCGTACTGTGAGAAGGTACCCATCT
>JBJEOD010000159.1:0-2372 GCA_051880535.1 Acutalibacteraceae bacterium
AGGAGAACCTGTCGCCGCGACGTGCTTTTCAATCATTGAGCGCAGCTCCTCAATATCGTGCTTTTCTTCAACCGCTGTCATAGTGACAAGCGCTTTGTTAAGCCGTAAATAGAAATCGTAATTTTCGTCCAGCACATAGGCGATACCGCCGCTCATACCCGCGGCAAAGTTCTTGCCCGTTTGTCCTAAAATAACCGCTCTGCCGCCCGTCATATACTCACAGCCGTGGTCGCCCGTGCCCTCGCAGACGGCATATGCGCCCGAATTTCGCACGCAGAAGCGCTCGCCCGCAATACCGTTAATGTATGCCTCGCCCGAGGTCGCGCCGTAAAGGGCGACGTTACCGATGATTATGTTTTCCTCCGCCTTGTAAGCGGCGTTATCGTCGGGCTTTACAATAAGCTTGCCGCCCGAGAGTCCCTTGCCGAAGTAGTCGTTGCTGTCGCCCGTAAGACGGATTGTAAGACCTTTAGGAATAAACGCACCGAAGGACTGACCGCCGCCGCCGCGACACTCTATGGTATAGGTATCATCAGGCAGGGTGTTTTTATATTTCTTTGTGATTTCCGAGCCGAAAATCGTACCCACGGTGCGGTTTGTGCTTGAAACCTCGACCTCGATTTTCTTAGGCTTGCCCGTCTTAAGGGCGGTTTTGAAGGCGGGGATTATAACGCTTTCGTCCACCGTCTTTTCAAGCTCGAAGTTATAAACATTCTCTTTTCTGAAATGCTTTTCCTCGGCGGGTGCGTCCACGTTATACAAAATCTGTGAAAGATCCGCCATTGCGGCGCGCTTTGTAACGGTTTTCTCGCGCACCTTTATTAAATCGGTTCTGCCGACTAATTCCTCAACTGTTCTGACCCCCAAAGAAGCCATAATCTCGCGCAGCTCCTCGGCGATATAGTTCATAAAGTTCATAATGTATTCAGGCTTGCCGCAGAAACGCTTTCTAAGCTCGGGATTTTGGGTGGCAACACCGCAGGGACAGGTATCAAGATTGCAGACCCGCATCATAATACAGCCCATTGTGATAAGCGGAGCGGTGGCAAAGCCGAACTCCTCCGCGCCCAAAATAGCCGCAATGGCTACGTCCCTGCCGCTCATAAGCTTGCCATCGGTTTCAAGGATAACCCTTGAACGAAGTCCGTTGCTTATAAGTGTCTGGTGCGCCTCGGCTAGACCTAACTCCCACGGAAGACCCGCGTTGTGTATAGAGCTTTGGGGTGCCGCGCCCGTGCCGCCGTCATAGCCCGAAATGAGCACCACCTGCGCGCCCGCCTTTGCAACGCCCGCGGCTATTGTGCCGACCCCCGCTTCAGAGACAAGCTTTACTGAAATCCTCGCGTCACGGTTGGCGTTTTTAAGGTCGAAAATAAGCTGGGCTAAGTCCTCGATAGAATAAATATCGTGGTGCGGCGGGGGCGAGATAAGGGAAACGCCCGGGGTTGAATAACGTGTCTTTGCTATCCAAGGATAAACCTTTTTACCCGGCAGATGTCCGCCCTCGCCCGGCTTTGCGCCCTGTGCCATTTTAATCTGAATTTCTTTAGCTGAAACTAAGTATTCGCTTGTTACGCCGAATCTGCCCGAGGCCACCTGCTTAATCGCGCTGTTGCGCTCGGTGCCTAAGCGTTCAGGCTTTTCGCCACCCTCGCCCGAGTTCGACTTGCCGCCCAAACGGTTCATCGCAATCGCCATACATTCGTGCGCCTCCTGCGAAATGGAGCCGTAGGACATAGCACCCGTCTTAAAGCGCTTTACAATCTCGCTTACAGGCTCAACCTCGTCTATCGGTACGGGGGTTACGTTTTCGGTGTTGAAATCAAGAAGTCCGCGCAGAGTGTGGGGACGTCTTTCGTTGTCCACCATAGCGGTATACTCCTTAAACCGTTCGTAAGAGCCTAACTGGGTAGCCTCTCTAAGCGCGATAACGGTTTCGGGGCTGTACATATGGTCTTCCTTGTCATTGCCCGAACGTAGCTTATGCTCGCCGACGCTGTCAAGGGTGGTGTCAACGCCCAGACCTAACGGGTCAAAGGCATGGCTGTGACGGTACTCAACCCCCTCGTCGATTTCCTCAAGTCCGATACCGCCGACACGGCTTACGGTGTTGGTAAAGTAGCGGTCGATAACCTCCTTCTTTATGCCGATTGCCTCAAAAATCTGGGAGGATTGGTAGGACTGAATTGTGGAAATACCCATTTTTGAGGCGATTTTAACGATACCGTGAAGTATCGCGTTATTGTAGTCACGGATAGCGGTGTGATAATCCTTATCGAGCAGCTTTAAATCGATAAGCTCTGTAATACATTCTTCTGCAAGGTAGGGGTTTACCGCCCTCGCGCCGTAGCCTAAAAGGGTTGCAAACTGGT
>JBJEOD010000160.1:0-11261 GCA_051880535.1 Acutalibacteraceae bacterium
AAAGGTTCATTGTCAAAGGTAGAGAAAGTTGAGGTTCCTACTATTTCAAACCTTGCACTGCATGAAGGTCAAGTTCTTCGTGTTGAATTTACAAATTTTACACCTACCGATTCACCGTGGCTTCAGCGTATTCTCGGTAGCTTTGCAGTAAAACATTCAGGCGACTATCCGCAAGAACAAGATGTTCCGGCACAGTCACAACTGCCTATCCGTTATGAAGCTTATGATTATTTAACAGCAGTAGCAACTAATTCAGCAGTAAATTCACCGTGGAATGTTCAGGTTAATCTAAACTCAAGCGGATGGAACAATGTTGATGCGTCTTATAGCGCAACAGACGGATATAGCTATCTGCATTGGAGCGGTTATGAATGGGGCGGCAACTGGCCGGGTATAAATTCATATCAGCCTGCAAATTATTCCGAACTGGACAGATATTATCTTGCCTTTGTTACAGCTTCAAATATTTACGGTAATGTTGCCGATACTGCTTATACCTTTACAGCACCGTTTACCGGTAATTATCATATTGGAAAAGCAGATCAGCTTAAGGTTCTCAGCTTCGATGAAACCAATTATTTTAAATTCAGAACTTCAAATGCTCCTGAAAATGCAAAGTGCGGGGTTCGTATAACAGTTGACGGCAAAACGGTATGGCCTACGGCAGATGATGAATACTATGATGACGGTTACGCATGCTTTGGACCTTCTGCAGATTTACCGGATGCAATTGAAATTCCTGAGTTAGATGTATTCATGACATCAAATTCAGTACTTCGTGTTGAGTACTCACAGCGTGTACCGGGTATAAACGATGTGACAATGCCATGGGATATTGAAACAACAGGTATAGTTTCCGCTACATTAACCGCTATTGAAGGTATTGCAGCTCCGGTTTCCCGTGAAATCGAAACGCTCGGACTGTATGATTCTGCGGACGATGTTGCTATTACTACATCTTATGTTCTTGGCTCCGGAACATTTGTCGCAAACAGTAATACCGCAACACTGACAAATGACGGTGTTCACCTTTCGTTTAAAGCATTTTCACAGGGTCTAAGCCTTAGCTTGAATGGATTTGAATTCAAATTAGACGGAAGCAATACCATGCTTGTAGCAGGAGAAGAAAATTATCCGATTACTATTGCTGAAGCTGACGACGGTATTTATAATCTTATCTATAATGTTCAGCCGGCATTTTCTGCCAATAAAATAATCGGCACAAATGTTTCACTCACAATTAACGGTGTTTCATATGAGCATATGTTTGCCGGCGCTTCACCTTCTATCGGCAGAAACAATACCATTGTTATTGAAAACAATTCCGATGATGATATTACAATTATGCCCGGCGATCTTCAGATTGTAAGCGGCTCTGGATTTAAAGTTATCGGCACGGTACTTTATGTAGGGGAAACCACTTCAATTGATGCAGTTAAGGCGGGAATTGTCAGCAATACAAAATATGTTTTTATTGATGAAAATGTTGCAACCGGAAAATACTTTATGCGTGATGGACTTGACGATGTTTTCTATTCACTTGCTGTCAAGGGTGATGTGAATGGGGATGGATTTGTCAATGTTACCGACCTTGTTCGTTTCAAGAAAGGCCTTTCCGGAAATGTCGAGCTAAGTGATGCTCAGAAGGTTGCGGCAAACTTCGGTAACACTGAATTATCCGATGCGCAGGCATTAATTAATATCCGCAAAAATCTTTTAGGTCTTTAATTAATGATTCAGGCATTTTCTTTAATCTGTGGGGCAGATTTACTGCCCCACAGGCACAAAGCAAGTCCATGCTGTCAAGTAGGTTCCACATTTGACGTTGTGGATTTGTGTTGTGCATATTCTTATTATAAAATCTGTTACAGAATGGAGTTTTATTATGAAACTAACAAAAAAATGGATGGCGATTTTGCTCTGTTTCTGCGTTATATGCAGTGCGGTTTCCATAGGAGCTGCTGTATTTGCATTGCCTTCCGATGAGGATCTTCCAATTCATTACGAATTATATTCATATTATGAGGATGTAAACAAGGCGGTTTCAAATAAAACTTCGGTGCAGTCATCTTCTCCGTGGAGCGTTGCCTTCAAAATTGACGATCAGTGGACAGCAGCAGATACATTTTCAAAATCATATAAGAGCAAATATATTTATGCATGGGTAAACGGACATAAAGTGAGTTATTACCCGAGCTTTGCGTATTACTATCCGGGAACATACACCGAGGGTGACCCGCTTTACCATTCGCTGATTGCACCTTCAAATGTCTCAGGTGATACTACCCAGCAGTACAAGATTGATATGTCGTATCAGTTTGATGCAGTGTATAGCGGTACATATTCTTTCGGCAAATCCGATCAGTCTCTCATTTATTCCGAAAAATCCAATTATTTCTCGCAGGAAAACAAAACTCAGCAGATAGATTTCGGCGTTAGAATTACCGTTAACGATCAAGTTATTTGGCCGACAGCCGATTTGCCGTATTATTCGGAAGGATGGGCGGTATTCGGCACAAAGAATGCTTCGGTGGAACAGATTGAAATTCCTACACTGACCAATTTGAATCTCTCAAGGGGAGATGTATTCCGAATTGAATACACATCCTTCACTCCGGCCGCTGTAACAACTCTTGCCGCACAGCAGATTACAGGTTGTTTCCGCGTCACCATGACCGAAATTGACAACGATGCTTCTTTCGTGGAACTTAAAAACCGTTATGAAATTTACGATTATTTTGAATCAATACGAGATCATTATGAAAACGGTAAAGATTTTATAAATACTTCACCGTGGTCTGCTGCCTGTTATTTTGATGGGGAATGGCATGAACCAACCGATTTCAGCAATGATTCCGAATATATCTACGGCCGTTGCACCGAAAGAAATCAATGGGGTCTTGCTTATCCCGGCTTCGGATTCTATTCAATTAAAAACGGTCCCCGTTATCAGCGCGCATTGATTTCACCGGCTAACCATTCAACTAATTCAGCATATGTATGCGATTCTGCATTTGTATTCAAAGCACCTGAAAAAGGTACATATATGCTTCATTATTCCGATCCCGACAGTTCGGTTTCTTTTGCAGACACACAGTATTTTTCCGCAAAGAGCCTGTTATATACAGGGATTAAGTTTGGTGTTCGAATCACATTAAACGATGAGGTTATCTGGCCGGATGCTTCATATTATACAGCTCCGATGGAGGGGACATATGCCACATTCGGTTATGAAATCAGTGGCATACCGACAAGTGTTCCGGTTCCGAAACTTGAAAATCTCGGAATGCAGAAGGGCGACATTGTCCGTGTAGAAGTGACCAGCTTTACACCGATTTCAGGTGAACCGTGGAATCAGTTTGTTTCCTGCGGTCTTTCAATGACCAAGGTTTCATCGGAAATTATTAAGGATGAAACCGCACCGGTATTCACAGACGGAATTATCTCGCTTAAGCAAGCGGGAAGTTCATATCTCTCATTGCTCTGGCCTTTTGCAACTGATGATACATGTAGCAGTGATCAGTTAAGTTATACTTTATTCATTTCTGAAACACCGTATACCGAGGCGTCGGCTCTTGAGGCAAGGGGAGGAGATTCCGTTTCGTCCGAGGGCGGTACTGTCATGAAACTGAAATCGGATACTGATTATTATGCTGCGGTTGTTTGCGGAGATTCTTCACATAATAAGGCTGTGCTGCTTGGCGGACCTTTCCGTACCGGAGTCGGAGAAGCTCATGGAAAAGAAATATTTGAGGTTTATGATTATCTTGATGAAATAGCCGGACAGATTCAGTACGACCAGCAAAAAATATCCATTAAACCTACTTCATCACCATGGGTTGCACAATACCGTGACAGTACATGGATAAATCTTACCCGTGCAACTCGGCTTTCAGATTTGATTTACTGTAATGTTGACTCTCCGAACTGGGGAGGATATTATCCGGGAATTTCCTATATATCGCCGATGATGACTACTTTGCAACGCTGCCATGCAAGACTGAATCCTGCCAAAGCTGCCGCAGCGACTAATGCAAATTTTGATTATGATGCCGGCTTTGCTTTTGTTGCACCATATGCCGGAAAGTATACATTTGAAAAAGGAAATTCCGAATTTGCGTATAGTGCGATATTTGACGGCAAGTTTGCTGTTGCTGACGGTGCATCGCGTGATTTGAATTTGGGTGTGCGCATTACTGTAAATGATGAAACGGTGTGGCCGCTTGAAAACACTGACTGCACTCAGATGGACGGTTATGCTGTTATACGCGGATACGGTACGGATGCAGGTTCGGTTGATATCCCAACTCTTAAAAACATTCCTATGATTGCGGGAGATGTGCTAAGAGTAGAGGCACATGCATTTGACGGATCGGTTGCAGATCCTTGGCAACAACAAGTTTCCGCCAACGTAAGAATGGTTCTTGAAAGTAAAACCGTTGACACAGAACCTCCGGTATTTTCTAATGGTTCAATTAAATCTACCGCTGCAACGCAGACTTCAATTACCGTTAGCTGGCCTTTGGCTACCGATGCTTTAAGCAATGCACAAAGTATTGTATACAAACTTTATTATGATGAACAGCCCATTGATACAAATGCGCTTGACTCTCTAGAGCCGATTTCAGTTAAGGGAACAAGTCAGAGGATTACTTTGCTCGAAACAGGAAAAGAATATTATTTTGCACTTGTTGCAACTGATATAGCCGGCAATTCCTCATTTCTTACCGGCGGACCGTTTAAAACCCTGTCAAAGGGGACTTCTCAGGATAATGGGAATGAAGAAGAAAATACAGAGTTGACTATCCCAAAATCACCGCTTAAGCCAAATATTGCTGAATCAGAGTGCGGGATAGTATCAAGCGGCGGAGGTACCGTTTCGGTAGGTTGGATCAACTCAAACAGTATGAGTTATTATTATGCATTCCTTTACAGTGCATCAAATGGTTCGTACACCCTTATTCAGAACAGCGGAAATCTCGGTGCAAATGCAACGAATTGTACATTTAAGAACATTTCTGCCGGAAATTATGCGATTCAGGTTATCGGATATAATAACAGGGGCGAAATTTTCGAGATATTCCCGGTTCTGGAGTTCAGTCAGAGTCAGCAGGGTACCGCGTCGACCCCAAATAATAACACTAATGTAGGAAGCAGCTTAAAACCGGGCAATACTGTTGGTGATTCAGGATCTACGACCACATTTATTGATGAAGAGGGCATAACGCAGGTACAGGATGTTTATGAAACCGTTACAAATACAAGAACCACCACTAATGGGCCCTCTATAGCTGAGCAGATACTTTGGATTGCACTTTTAGTGTTTGGTGGAATAATGCTTATTGTTACGGGATTCTTGACTTTCCTTCTATTTAAAAAGCCAAAACTCGGTGCAGCTTGATATATCTGCTGAAGACCGCAAAGACAATCTGATAAAAATCCGCCGCCAAGCGACGGATTTTTTTGAAAAAAGGAGATTTTAGTATGGATAAAAAATTACTGAATATTAGCATAGCTGCCGACGCAAAGGAAAGAAACCTGCCGTTTTTGTTAGATGAAGAAGCAGTTCTGCAGCTTATAAAACGTGTTGCCGGTGAAAAGTATGCCGATCATTTTATTATCCGGAAAATTGAGGCAAATACTACCGGAATGGACCGTTACCGTCTTTCTAATCTGAACGGAAAGGTTTTGATAGAGGCAACATCCGGAGTTGCAGCAGCGGTAGCATTTCGCTATTATTTAGAGCACAGCTGTCACAGCTACGTAGGCCCTCTAACAAGGCGCTTAGATCTTCCGTCAGATCCCTGCCCGGTATCGGATTATGCTGACGAAAGTGTATGTCTGTACCGATATTTTCTCAATTATTGTACATTCGGATACACATTGGTTTTCTGGAAATGGGAGCAATGGCAGAATCTGCTTGATTGGATGATGATGGCAGGCTATAATCTTGTTCTGAATCCGCTTGGCAACGAGACTGTGTGGAAGCTTGTTCTCGATGAGTTTGGGTACACGGCAGAGGAAATAAACAATTATCTTTCCGGACCGGCATTTTTTCCGTGGCAGTGTATGATGAATCTTACAACATGGGGCGATGCCGCTCCTGAAAGCTTCTACATGGAACGCATTGAGCTTTCAAAGAAAATTAACGATTATCTTCATTCATTTGGTGCAGCTCCTATGCTTCCGGGATTTTCGGGTATGGTGCCTTCAGATTTTAAAGAACATTTTCCTGATTCACAGCCATTTGATCAGGGACTTTGGTGCAGCATGCCGCGTCCGGCAATTTTGCTTCCGTCCGACGATGGGTATTTTGATCGTGTCGCCGAATGTTTTTATCGCAAACAAAAGGATTTGTTCGGCAGTGATTTTAAATATTTTTCAACTGATCCATTCCATGAGGGCGGAAATAGTGAAGGTGTGAATTTGAAAAATTATGCTAAAAAATGTCTTGATCACATGCGTTCTTTCTGTGACGAACCGATTTGGTTCTTGCAGGGATGGCAGAATAATCCAATCCGTGATATGATTTGTGCACTGAATCCCGGGAATGTTCTTATAGGCAATCTGAGATCCACCGACCGTTGCGACGGCGGTGATGATTTTGCAGATTATCCGTGGCTTTACTGTTGTGTTAATAATTTCGGTGGACAGCGCGTAATGCGCGGAAATATGAATAAAATGCTCAATGAGGCATTCAGTGTAATAACGGATGACAATTATACCGCAGTTGGTTTGGGAATTATACCGGAAGGAATAGAGTGTGACGAGATTTTATTTGATATTTTTGCTGATCTTTCAATCCGCAGTACACCACTTGATTCTGACAAATGGCTGAATGAGCATCTGGAAATCCGTTATGGAAGATGTCCTTCAAATACATTTGAAGCATGGAAAATTCTGCGCGACAAGGTTTTTGTTGGAGATACCGAGCTAATTCCGATGGAATCAGCATTACTTACCCGTCCGTCATTAACGGTTAAAATGGTATCCTCCTATTCTACCGACTGTTTCAGCTATGATATTGATGATCTGAAAAAAGCATTGTGCCTTTTGGCCAAGGATATAGCTTCTGTACCTGAAAGTGAGAGCTACAGGCTTGATTTACTTGATATAGCGCGTCAGGTTGTTGCAAATAATGCATGGCAATACTTAAAAGGAATTCAGAAAAGCTTCACAGAAGGAAAGCATGCTGTGTTTGAAGAAAATGTATCAGCGTTTATGCATCATTACGATTTGCAGAGCAATTTGTTAAGCTGTGACCGTCATATGTTGCTTGGAAATTGGCTGAAAAATGCTGAGCAATATGCTGAAACGCCGTCAGAAAAGGCATATTTTGAATATCTTGCACGTACGCTTATTACCCTTTGGGGCAATCGCGAAGGTGCGAGCGAATTGCATGATTATGCCGCTCGTGAGTATAGCGGTCTTTTGGAAGATTTTTATAGACCTCGTTGGGAATCATTCATAAATATACTGCGCCGCAGCATTGTTACGGGGAAAACGCCGAGGGATTTTGAACGGTATGATGCCGAATATTTCTTTACTACTTTATCAAAGAAATACCCGACCGAGGAATCCGGAAATTGGGTTATGGCAATCAGCGCAGTTGTAAACGAGCTTTGCAGCGGCATATAGTTTGACATCACCTTATCAACCGTCTTTACAGAAGTTTTAAAGAGCAATCATTTTACTGTATTAATTAAGGATGCGGATTAATATGAAAAAACAATTTACATATACTAACGAGAATACAACCGAAATTTCTTTCCCTCTCGGCGGAATCGGAACCGGTTCTATCGGTCTTGGCGGAAATGGAAGATTAATTGATTGGGAAATCTTTAATCGACCTGCAAAGGGTGTTTTAAATGGCTTCAGTCATTTTGCGGTTAAAGCCGTTAAAGACGGAGAGGTTATTGGTTGCAAGGTCATAAACGGAGACTTGAATAAAGACCTGACGGGACAATATGAAAAGTCATGCTTTCGAGGATTCGGTCACGGTCCGGCTATGGGAACAATGTGCGGCTTCCCGCATTTTGCAAACTGCACTTTCGAAGGCAAATTTCCTATTGCATCCCTTGTTTTTTCAGATCCGGATTTTCCCGGAGAAATTCATATGACCGCTTTTAATCCATTGATTCCCCACAATGCGGATGATTCCGGAATCCCTGCGGCATTTTTTGAAATATCTGTAGAAAATACTACCGATTCCGAAATTGAATATACTGTTGCTCTTTCGCTGACAAATCATTTTATTGACGGAGCAAAAAACCGTTATGAAGAAACTGAAAACGGCAGTATGATTCATTTGGAACAGTCTGCTTTGGATGAATTGTCAACCGATTACGGCGAGATGATTATTGCGTGTGATTCCGGCAATATTTCGTATCAAGAATATTGGTACCGCGGGCTTACGTTTGACTGTACGCGTGCGTACTGGCACGATTTCTGTTCGCCCGAAAAACTTAAAAATCGGTTTTATGAGAATGAGCCCGGCGACTTTGATACTGCCACATTAGCTAAAACTATGACAGTGCCGGCGCAGAAAAAATCCGATGCACGCTTTCTTATTGCGTGGTATTTCCCAAATCAATATAATTATTGGAATCCGTGCAAAAAAAAGACCGAGCAAGGGGAGCAGGATGTAATCTGGAAGAATTATTATGCGGTATGCTTCAAATCTGCGTCCGATGTTGTGCAATACAGCATGCGGGATTGGGATAGACTTTTTGAAAAAACCCTACAGTTCACAGACGCTTTATTTTCTTCAACGCTTCCGACAGATGTTATTGATGCGGTATCGGCAAATTTGTCAATTTTGAAATCACCGACAGTTTTAAGGCTGGAAAACGGAGACTTTTACGCATGGGAAGGCGTACAGGAACGCGAGGGCAGTTGTGAAGGAAGCTGCTCACATGTATGGAATTATGCTTATGCTTTACCGTTTCTGTTTCCGGAGCTTGAACGCTCAATGCGCGATTTGGAGTTTCAGTATAATCAGGATGAATATGGACGCACCGGATTCAGACTTCCGTTGCCCCTGGGCCGCAAGGTGGACTTTTTTCCGTGCCTTGACGGACAGATGGGAGCAGTAATTAAAGTTTATCGGGATTGGAAACTCAGCGGTAATGATGAATGGTTGCGCTCTGTTTGGAAGAATGTTAAGCTTGCAATTGAATATGCATGGAATAAAAATAATGATTTCCGTTGGGATCTCAATCATGATGGCGTTTTGGAGGGTAGGCAGCATCATACTTTGGATACTGAGCTTTTCGGACCGAGTGGATGGTTGCAAAGCATGTATCTTGCCGCATTGAAGGCCGGTTCTGAAATGGCTTCTTATCTAGGAGAGAACGAAACTGCAGATGAGTATCGCGCTGTATTTGAAAGCGGTAAGGCATGGACGCAGAAGAACCTCTTTAACGGTGAATACTTCGAGCAGCAGATTGACCTTGCAGACGATTCTGTTTTTGAGTTTTTTCCGGATACCAAAGCATTTTATTGGGATAGTGAAAACGGGCAAATAAAATATCAATTGGGCACAGGTTGTAATATTGATCAGTTATTGGGACAGTGGCATGCTGATTTGTGCGGACTGGGCGATATATACGATCCCGAATATATCATGGCGGCACAGCAAAGTATTCTTCGTTATAATTTCAAACCGACACTGCGCAATTACTGCAATCCTTGTCGAAATTACGGCATTAACGGTGAGTCGGGTACTGTAATTTGTGAATATCCCGAAGAGCGGGGCGCACCTGTTTTCCCGTCATTGTATGCTCAAGAGTGTTGGTCGGGATGCGAGTACCAGTTCGCCGCTCATCTTATACTTCGCGGAAGGGTAGAGGATGGACTTAAACTTGTTTCTGCTGTACGCAATCGGTATGACGGTAAAAAACGTAATCCTTGGAACGAAATCGAGTGTGGCAGCAATTACGCACGCTCTATGGCAAGTTTTTCACTTCTTCCGGCACTAAGCGGATTTTCGTTTAATCTTCCGAGGGAGGAAATCGGATTTTTTCCCGCGGTTTCATGCCGTCCGTTTTCTTGTTTCTGGAGTATAGCAACATGCTGGGGCGTTTTTATTACAGATGATGAAAAAACATCAATTATTATTAAGGACGGTTGCCTTTCGGTTAAACGGTTATTGCTTTCATTCCTTGAGGACGGAAAATGGAGCGTGACAATTGACGGTACAGTGTCCGATATGGAATTGGTGAACGGGGTTTTGACACTGCCTGAAGGTGTAATTGCATCGGATATCATATCGTTAAAGTAAAAGAGGCTCTTGACGCCGGAATCAGCGCAAAAGACATTCTTGAGCGGGGTTTGCTGTCAGTTATGAGCGTTATCGGTGCTGACTGTTAAACGTCTGACGCGGCTTCTGCTGCAGACGCAGCGCTTTCTTTTTGTATAATGAAGGGGTGCCGAATCGGTTACCCTTTTATGTATTTTTGCTCTTTTTAAAATATTTGATTGCAAATATCAAAATGGCAGTACCGACAATGGGGAGTATTGCCGCAACAAGTATGGCTACCGCAGCGGTCATTACGATCTGAAACTCACCACAACCTCCGGGGAAGTAAATTTATTTAAAACATCACCGCTCATACAAAAGCTTACCGCCGCGGAGGTGTGGCGCAGGTCGTGAATATTGACCGTAGGTTCAAGTTGTTTTTTAATATTGCTTTTAAGGTAAAAAATCAGCCGTTTAACAAGCCGCCCGCAGAGCCGTTCCGTGACACTGTGATTCGTACCTGCCTTGCGCTTATTGAAAATAAGATGAAGCCGAGCGATGCCGTGCAGTATGCCGTTGCTCTCGGCAACCGCAAATTCATGTGGGATGTGCTTTGCGATTATGTTGAAGAGAATGTTTTGAAAAAGGGGAAGAGCCGTGCTTAACGAAAAAGAGGAATTTTTACCTTATACGGGTGTTCCTGAATATTCATCGGTAAATAAGCAGGATTACTCCTATCTCGGCAGAATTGCCTTTGCCATAATTCTCAATTTTGAGGGACTTCCGCGTGTCGCAGGAATTGATATGGGAAGAATTAGAACGCCGTGAAGCGCAAAAGGTTTTCGGGAATGCATTGTACCCTTAAGGACAGTAACTTAAAGGTACGAGCATTGCAAGGCAAGAGAATTGAGAGAAGTTTTTACGCTTCTCTCTTTTTTCTTGCCCTTTTTTTATTTATTGCGGTACATTCGACTCTTTTGCTGCCTTTGAGTACAATTACGATAGAAACTCAAAGGAGGTA
>JBJEOD010000161.1:0-11234 GCA_051880535.1 Acutalibacteraceae bacterium
CACCGGTTTCAGAATCAAGCGCTCCTGTCGGCTCATCGCAGAGAAGAATTTTAGGATTTTTTGCGAGGGCACGGGCAATCGAAACGCGTTGCTGTTCACCTCCCGAAAGCTCGGACGGGAAATTGTTCAGATGGTCGGAAAGTCCGACCTCGGCAATCATTTCTTCCGGAGACAGTGCATCCGATGCGATTTCTTTGACAAGAGCCACATTTTCCTTTACCGTTAACGTCGGAACAAGGTTATAGAACTGAAATACAAATCCAACCGTAGCGGCTCTGTATTCGGCAAGCTCGTCATTTGAAAGAGCAGAAATATCCTTTCCTTCTACATAAATCTTCCCGCTTGTAGGGCTGTCAAGTCCTCCAAGCAAATTGAGTAATGTACTTTTTCCGGCACCGGAAGGGCCTAAAATCACAACGAATTTACCTTCGTCGAGCGAAAAATTTACACCGTCAAGCGCTTTTAATTCATGATCGCCGCTTTTATAGACACGGCTGACATTTTTAAATTCAACAATCAGCATATATGTTTCCCTCCTGAAATATTTTAGCTTCATCTGCTTTATTCATTATACTAAAGCATAGCTCTTCAAGACTATTCTCCGTCATTCCGGCAATCAAGGAGCAAACCTCTTCCGGAGCAATACAGTCAGGTAATATATTTCGTCAGTATTGCAAATATTGCGCAGTAAGTTTTTTTAAAACGAGCAAATACCGTATATGGTAGGCGGATAGTTTGTTTGCATCCGTATTAGCCATTGCTAACCTCCGTAAAAAAATCAGGGAGACGCCGGTCTTTATCCTGCGTCTCCCTGAAACTTTATTTCTTAGGATGGCAAGAACCGCTCATCGGGCAGTCCGAACACCAGCAACCGCAGGCGGATTTGCCTTTTTTCTTGTTGCGTACCATGCTGACGATGATCGCCGCAACGACAGCAATCAGAACAGCACAGATAATAATTGTTGCTATGTTATCCGTTAGCCAAGCAAGCATATTCCTACCTCCTGTTCATAATAGCTTATTTTGTCACCTTAACGCTTTTTGTAAGCTTTGTAGCTTCTGAATATTTCTTGATAAACAGCATATAGACCATAACTGCAAGTACCGCAATCGCTGCAATCAGACCGATTACATTCAGACCTCCGGTGAAAACGCTACCGAACTGGTAAATCATCAGAGAAACCGCATAGGCAAACACGCACTGATAACCGATGGCAAACCAAGTCCACTTAGCACTGTTCATTTCGCGCTTGATA
The DNA here is from genome assembly GCA_051880535.1 of Acutalibacteraceae bacterium. GTDB lineage: Bacteria > Bacillota > Clostridia > Oscillospirales > Acutalibacteraceae > UBA737. The sequence continues at coordinate 1,257 of JBJEOD010000161.1, forward strand.
GCGCCGATTGCTGCAAAGCACGGAGCACACAGCAGGTTGAATACGAGGAAGGAATAAGCGGCAAGCTGTGTCATTCCCTCGAAATCAAGGACGCCGAAGACTCCGACAACCTCTTCCTTAGCAACAAGTCCCATTATGGTTGCAACCGTCGCCTTGATATTTCCGAAGCCGAGGGGCGCGAATATCCAGCAAAGTGCATTGCCGATCATACCGAGAACACTGTCTTCAAGCTCCATTTCGGTGCTGAAGGTAAAGGAGCCGTCCATCATACCGAAGCAGGAGCCTGCCCAAATGATGATAGAGGAAAGGAGGATAATTGTTCCTGCCTTTTTAATAAATGACCATGCGCGCTCCCACATAGAGCGAAGCACATTACCGACCGTCGGCCAGTGGTAAGCGGGAAGCTCCATAACAAAGGGAGCGGGATCGCCTGCAAACATTTTAGTCTTTTTAAGCATAATACCCGAAATAATGATGGCGGCAATACCGATGAAATATGCGCTCGGTGCTACCCACCATGCGCCGCCGAACAAAGCCGAGGCTATAAGCGCGATAATCGGCAGCTTTGCTCCGCAGGGGATAAATGTGGTAGTCATAATCGTCATACGGCGGTCACGCTCGTTTTCGATTGTACGGGACGCCATAATTCCGGGAACGCCGCAGCCGGTGCCGATGAGCATCGGAATAAAGGATTTACCCGAAAGACCGAACTTACGGAAGATACGGTCAAGCACGAAGGCGATACGAGCCATATATCCGCAGGATTCGAGGAAAGCAAGCAAAATAAAGAGTACAAGCATCTGCGGTACAAAGCCGAGAACCGCACCAACACCGCCGATGATACCGTCAATAAGCAGACTGTTAAGCCATTCGGGAGTGTTTGCGGCTTCAAGTCCGCTTTCTGCCAATACGGGAATACCGGGTACCCATACGCCGTATTCGGACGGGTCGGGCACACCTTCCGCTTCTTCTCCGAGAGCCGTTTCGTAAATTTCGGAAAGATCATATCCTGCTTCTGCCAGCGAATCGGCATAGGAACCGTACGCCTCATCAAACGCGCCGAAATCTTCCTCGGCAATTGCGGACTGAATATCTTCCGCGCCGATTACACCCTTATCAGCAGCGGCGTCCACAATAGAAATCATCTCGTCGGTCCAGACATTCTCTGCCGCATAATCGGTCATAGCGTCCTCATAAGCAGAAGTGCCGATGCCGAAAAGATGCCAGCCGTCGCCGAACACGCCGTCGTTTGCCCAGTCGGTCGCAAAGGTGCCGACGGTAGAAACTGCAATATAATAAACAAGGAACATAACAACCGCAAAAATCGGAAGGGCGGCAAAACGGTTGGTAACAACCTTATCAATCTTATCTGAGGTTGAAAGCTTACCGGCAGATTTTTTCCTGTAACAGCCCTTTATAATCTGACCGATATAAACATAGCGCTCGTTGGTGATGATGGACTCTGCATCGTCGTCAAGCTCATCTTCAACCGCCTTTATATCTGTTTCAATATGCTCCAGAACCGACTTATCAAGCTTAATCTGTTCAAGTACCTTATCGTCCCGCTCAAAGATTTTAATAGCATACCAGCGTTGCTGCTCCTCGGGCAAATTATGTACCGCCGCTTCTTCAATATGCGCTAAAGCGTGTTCCACCGTTCCCGAAAAGGTATGCATGGGAACGGTCTTGCCGTTTTTAGCTGCGTCTATTGCCGCCTCTGCCGCCTCCATAATGCCTGTATTTTTAAGAGCGGAAATTTCAACCACCTTACAGCCAAGCTCACGTGAAAGCTCCTCTGTATTAATCTTATCCCCGTTTTTCTTCACTACATCCATCATATTGATGGCGACAACAACGGGAATACCAAGCTCGGTAAGCTGTGTGGTAAGGTACAGGTTTCTTTCAAGGTTTGTGCCGTCGATGATGTTTAAAATCGCATCGGGACGCTCGGTGATAAGATAATTTCTTGCCACCACTTCCTCTAATGTGTAAGGAGAAAGAGAATAAATACCGGGCAGGTCAGTAATCACCACATCGTTGTGCTTTTTCAGTTTTCCTTCCTTTTTTTCCACCGTAACGCCCGGCCAGTTTCCCACAAACTGGTTAGAGCCCGTCAGCGCGTTAAAAAGGGTTGTTTTACCGCAGTTAGGGTTACCCGCAAGGGCAATTCGCATATCCATATAAAATCCTCACTTTCTTGATTAGCAATTGCTAACCAATGCTTCAAAAAAATATAGGGGTTCCCCCTTAATCCGTTTAAGCCTATTCTATTTCAATCATTTCCGCGTCTGCTTTACGAAGCGACAGCTCATAACCGCGAACCGTAACCTCAACCGGATCGCCTAAAGGCGCTACCTTGCGGATATGTACCTCCACACCCTTGGTCAGTCCCATGTCCATAATACGGCGTTTGACCGCGCCTTCGCCGTGGAGCTTGACAACTCTGACTGTATCGCCGATTTTTGCATCTCTCAGTGTTTTCATGCCTGTTCTCCTCCTTGAAATGTATTTTAAGTATAACTGCATCAGAAAATCAGATCATAATTTTCTGTGCCATTTCCTTACTGATTGCAATGCGGGATTCCTTGACATTTACAATAACATTCCCACCGATGGTATTAATCACCGTAACGGCGCCTCCCGCAACAAAACCGAGATTTTCGAGGTGAGCCTTGACTTCCTGTTTGCCCCCGATTTTTTTTATGATATTTTCTTCTCCTATAGTTGCAAGTGTAAGCGGCATCATATTCTATCCCTTCTTTGTTCCCACTTAGACTGTATTTTCGATTAGCATATGCTAACCTTATGCTTTAAATATAGGTTAGCGCTCGCTAACCACATATTATTATATCTGCCTACTGTCCGTTTGTCAATAGGTTTTTTCAGGATTTTCATATCCGGATTCAGTTTTGGCAAATCAGTCATTTGGTTAGGAGTTGCTAACCAAATTGTTATGCAAACTACATAAATCTATACTCAGTTTTTTTGATGTAAATTGCTTTTTCTATTTGTTTGACGATGTTTCTTTGGGATAAATCTTGATTTTGTTCAAAAAATATGGTATGCTATTGCTAACTAAACAGCTATTATTCGTATAGATTATCACATGATGCAAGGAGGGATCGAGATGCACCTGCAGGAATCCGGAGAGATGTATCTTGAGACAATATACATTTTGTCGCAAAAGAGCAGTTCTGTCCGATCTATAGATGTTGGCGATTATATGGGTTTCTCCAAACCCAGCGTAAGCCGAGCTGTCGGCATCTTAAAAAAGGGCGGCTATGTTGTCATGGATAAAGACGGATATCTCTCGCTTACCGACTCCGGTATAGAGGTTGCAAAAAAAATCTATGAAAGGCATACGACGCTTACAGATTTTCTTGTCCGTCTCGGAGTTGATAAAAATACGGCAGTAGAAGATGCTTGTAAAATGGAACATGACATCAGCGATGAAACCTTTGAAGCTTTGAAACAGCATGCCGAAAAATACACAAAAAAATAAACCTATTTTAATCTAAAAGCCAAAGAAAAATTTTCTTCTTAGGCTTTTAATTTTTGTTTTCTTCTATTACCCAACCGAACAAAAATATGGGCTTTAATATTATTATCAACTGTATAAAAACATGAGATTGAGATATTCGACTTCCTATTCCCCATATGTATAAAAATATGTGTACAGTTGCGATTGTCCCTCTGTACAAAGATATGAGAATTGGAGTTCAAATCACTTTTACCCAACTGTACAAGTAAATGGTTATTTTTACTATAAAACGATGTTACCCAAACTGTACAAAGATGTGGGCATTTTATGCTTTAAAATGTACCTGCCCCATCTGTACAAGAATATGGTTAGTTTATGTGCGAAAAGCTTTTACCCCATATGTACAATAAATTGGGCATATTTAAGTCCTAGGTTTGGATACGGAAACTGTATAATAATATTTGCCGTCCCGTATGTTGAGAAAATATACCAGACTGTATAAAAATATGGTAATAAAATCGCGTTTAAAATCGGGTAAAAATCCAATCAGCGTTTTTGAAATTAGAGTTGCCCCTTATAGGGTAATTATTGATTTGGCTACACAATCGTCTATCTGTTGGGGTAGAAAGTGCAGTTTTTGGTCTCAAATTTGATGATTTCAAAGATTTTTCGGTAAAAAGCTTAATTTTCTTTATAAAAATGATTTCAATAATAAAAAACTATAGAAATGACCTACGGTTTGATATGATTAGAGTTTGGGAGGTTTTTTGCGTCTCTCGTTTTTAGATTTTCTGTCCTTTTGAAAGAGCAAAAAAATGATGCTCTTCTCTTTATGTTTTTACTTTCATTTTTTAAGTTTAGAGCATCATACTTTCCATTCTGTATGACAGAAAAATGATTTGCATTTTGAGGTTGACAAGAGGGAGACAATCTAAGCATATCAAAGCGAGAATACTTTCACTCATTTCAAAATGAAAGGCATAAAATTATCCCGAAACGACAGCGACGAAATCATTTCAAAACGAGAGGTCGGTCACTCATTTCAAAACGACAGTTTTGCCTAAAATAAATCTACAAATAATCTATAATAAATCTGTGTATGACTGTCATTTCAAAATGAGTATCATCTTGTCATTGCAAAGCGTAAATCATAGTCATATAAAAAAGGCACTCATATAATAATCATTCCCGTAAAACAGCGGTCTGTCCCCAAACGAGGGCAGGCCGTTAATTTTCGTCAATAAAATTGTATAGGTTTTGTTTGCCGACAAATCCGAACCTGGCATCCCAATCCCTTTTCTAACAAAGAGGCAAACTTAGCCCGGGTGCGACTTTGTACAAAAATGTGAACCATAAAATATTTATTTTTTTAATATAAATCTTGACAAACGTGCTCGTAAGCAGTATACTTTGGACACCAACTTAATATTTTGCTTGTGTGAACAGACGGGGGCATATGTGTTATCACATATCATAAGAATTAGCAGAAAGAGCAAATTTTTACGGTAAGTGATTTACACTAAAACCTTACAAATAGTTTAAGGCACTTATCGAAAGATAGGTGTCTTTTTTGTTTTTTGAACGAGAATTAATGATTTCTTGAAAAACGGTTTTATTATTCACCTTATTAAAAATGAAAGGACGGTAAAGCTATGAAAATACATCTTGTTTTAACCAAAGCGGATGCGGATATCATCTGCTTCAAAAAATCATTGCCGAAAGGAAAATTTAATGAGTTTGTCATTAAGGTCCTGCGCCACGCCGCAAAAGGCAGTATGCTTAGTGTACCGATGGACTTTGAAATTGACGGTACGGTATCAGAACTTCACACCAAAATTGATTTACCCGAGGACCTCGTTAAATCCTGCTACGAGAAGTTGGGATTTGAGAAAAACAAATTCACCACCGGTGTGAAAAATGAAATCAGGAAGTGTATCAGTAAAAACCGCAAAATTCCAACAGTGGAACGAATACCACTTCACACAATTAGAAATATTGTGGACGAAAATTTCTTGCGCATAAGAAATAAAGAGCAGCAGCTTGAAAAACACCCACATAAAAATACTCTGCTCTTTTCGTCATACGAGCGAATGATTCAAAATATTTTAAGCGATTTAAAATCAGCAAAAAAAGAAAGAAGGTGAAATATTGGCAAACCAAAGGATTATACATTTTGTTTTATGTGCTAAAGACAGCGATCTAATCGCATGGAAATTATCATTGCCAAAGAGAACCTTTAATAAAACCGTGAACGAAATTTTAGCGGCGGAATATAAAGGCAAAATAGCCTCTGTCCCCTGTGAATTTTCGTCAGCAAAAGTCACGGGTGAACATCACTACCGACTAATAATTCGTGATCAAAAAGCTTTAGTGTTCCTGCGAAAATTTGAATGGGGCGATGTAACCGAGAATATTAAAAAGGTTATTCGTAAGCATATCAAGAAAAACAAAGAGAGCCCCAAATATGCAAATTACGAGTTGGTGGTGACACTTTTCAAGAAGTTGAACGTAGAATTGAACTTGGCAACAGACAGAACTGTCGGCGAAGACTACAGATATATGAGACTGCAAAATGCCTATCGCGAAGTTATAGAGAAAACCGTTTCGGCAATAGAAAACTGCTTCGCTAATGACGAAAATCAAGGCGATATCAATTTAAGTGCTCTTGACTGCAGAAAAATTGTAAACGGAGTTTTTGAAAAGGTATTTCCAAAGCCCGAAATACCCGAAGAATACCCTGATGACTATTGGGATTATTTAGATCCTGATGATGAGGATTATTAATAGGAGGTAAACTATGGAAAATTATTCGAATGAAAAAGTAGTAAAGGACAGGACCTTAGTGAACGTTAACCTTTCGGAGTACAGCGATAAGCTAAAAGAACTCGATTGGTGGGTGTTTGAAATTATTGTATCTAAAGGTATATCCGAAGAAAAGGAGGCTAAAGAAATCTGTAAGGATGAAATTGTTGTTAGATACGGTATATATGTAGGCAGCGATAGTCTTTGGCGGTCTATCAAGTTATTGGTTAATATTAATTTCTTTACTGTAATTAAAATAAATACGGGATACCGCAACTTCAATTTACTGAATCTTACGGAAATAGGTGCTTTGGCCTATATTAATAAATTCAAACAGAAACCCGCAATTCAGGAGCATGTATTAATTCATCGCCACCACGCAAGCTATCACCACGGATATATGATTAAGGATACAAAGGCAATTTTAGAGAGAATCGGCCTCTACCGTAATGTGGAAACAAGGCGAGACAAAAATACCATACGATTTTATGACGGTGCTATCTGTATACCCGATATAATTGCAGTTATGTCAAACTCAGAAGCTCATTATTATGAAGTTGAATGCGGAAACCATCACCAGTTTGATATAAATGAAAAATGCGATAAGTTGGCGAGACTGACAAAGCATATTATTTATGTCGGACAAAACCGAAAGTCGGTTTGCGGAGTTTTGAGAAAACAGCTTGAGGCTTGGATAGAATACAGAGGCCGGGAAGAATTACTCCGCTTAGGAATTAAAGTGTATTTAACCACAATCAGCGACCTTAGCGACAAGAAATGGACATATTTTTATGATATGAAGACCGACAAACCCATTTGTTGCTTTGGCTAGAAAAAGGAGAAAAAACATGAGAAATAAATTTTTTGATATAGGGGCCGGTGCCTATGTAAACAGCGACGAGGTTGAATTTATTTTAGATACCAATGCCGGTAAGGTCAGAAGATTTTTTAAGAAATACGGCATAGACAGAAATACCAATCAAGTCTTTGACGCAACCTCTACCGATGAAATAAAGAGTATGATATTTCTGAAAAGCGGTAAAATTGCCCTTTCAAATATGCGGGCAACCTTACTTGTTAAGCGTGCCAATAAAGACTTTTCGTCCGAGAAAGAAAAGGGTGTAGAAATCCCTAAGACTAAAAATTCCAAAGAGGAAAGTCCCGCAACACCGAACGATTTCTCGCACATTCGTCAAAGCCTTAATAATACTGTAAGATAATTTCATCTTTAGGAGAGCGAGATGAAATATATGTTTAGAGAAAAAACAGTTGAGCTTATTAAGGCTTCTTCGGAATATGATGTTGGGACGGAAAAGCTTCGTGTTGCGGCATACTGCCGTGTCAGTTCCGATTCGGAAGACCAGATAAACTCATTCATCGCACAGGTTAGGTTCTACAACGAATATATCCGAGGCCAAGAAGATATGGTTTTGGTGGATATATACGCTGATGAGGGTATTTCGGGAACAAGCAGAAATAAGCGAAATGAATTTAACCGTATGATGAGGGACTGCAAAGCGGGTAAGGTCGACCGCATTTTAGTAAAAAGCGTGTCCCGTTTTGCAAGAAATTCTCTTGAATGTATTGAGGCAGTCCGCGAGCTTAAAAGGTACGGCACGACAGTTCTGTTTGAAAATGACGGTATAGACAGCAACCGGATGAACCACGAGCTTGTGCTGTACATTAAAGGTGCATTTGCTCAGGATGAAGCAATGTCCACTTCAAAGCGGGTTAGAAAATCTAACCAAATGCAAATGGAAAACGGTCAGTACGGTTTTGTTTCGGCACCCTTTGGATACCGACTGGTTGGCGGTACATTAGAGCCTGTCGAAGAAGAGGTCGAAGTGGTAAGAATGATATATGATTACTACCTTTCGGGAATGGGCTTTGGGAAGATTGCAATGGAACTGAACTCACAAGATGTACCCGGCAAGCCTTGGGCTATGGGAACGGTCAGATATATCCTTACCAACGAAAAATACATCGGTGACAGTATATACCAAAAGCATTACACAACAGATACCCTGCCGTTTAAGAGGAAATTAAACTACGGGGAGTTTGAAAAGTATTATGTTTCAAATACCCATGAGGCTATTTTGGATAAGGACACCTTTAATGCCGTTCAGGAGATGATAAAGGCAAATCTTAAGGTCAATTCCAAAAAAGCAGAGTTCCCAAAATACAAGTTTAGCGGAATGATTTATTGCGGTGACTGTAATCGGGCGTATAAAAGGCATATCCAAAACGGTATCGCTTACTGGGTATGTTCCAAAAACGGAGTTGCGGGACAAAGATGTAATACCCACCCTTTAAGCGAAGAGATAATTGAGCGAACCTTTTGCTATTTTTACAATAAGTTAAGACAGCATATGGACGAACTTTTAAAGAGCACCTTAAACCGCCTTATAGAACTTAAATCTGCCATAACGAACAGCAAATCGGAGATTACCGAAATAGATAATGAGATATTGGAGCTTAGCGACAAAATATCCTTCTTCACAGGGTTATTAAGCCGAAATTCTATTGACAGGGATATATTTAGTAATACCGTAACCCCGGCAAAGACAAGAATAGCAGATCTGCGTGACAGACGGAAAAGGCTGTTATCCGATGACGAGGACGAAAAATGCATAGATGAGTTAAGACAGTTAATATCCTTTCTAAACGATTCTCCCGATGTAATTTTAAAGTATGACCATAATCTTTTTAAAGGCATAATAAAGCGTGTGGTTGTGACGGAACAAGCACTTGCCTTTGAACTTAAAAGCGGAATTGTTATTGAGCAGATGATTCTATGGAACTGAGAAGGATTTTATACGGCTACCGCAAGGAGCAGTTTGAGTTTTATGTTGTCCCCGAAGAAGCAGTTATTGTACGCAGAATATTTAATGAATATATAGGCGGTAGAACTCTAAAGGATATAGCGGAAATACTTACAAAAGAACAGATTGTTTACTACAAGTATAAAACCGAGTGGACTAAAAATGCGGTCTGCCGAATACTCGAAAATGAGCATTATATGGGTGACGCAGAATACCCTAAAATAATTGATGCCGACACTTACAAGACGGCACAGAAAATCCGTCTTAAAAAGGGCGGTAAGCGTGAAAAGGATTCCGAAGAAATTATCTACTTCAAAAACAATCTGTTTTGTGAAGTGTGCGGTAATAGGCTTACAAGGCGAAGTAAATATACAACCCATGAACGCTGGGTTTGTGCAAAGGGTTGCCATAAGCTTTATGAATATTTAGATGATGAAACCCTAATTCGCAAAATACAGAGTATTCTCTGCTTTGTAAAAGACAATCCATCTTTTTTAATGATGAAAACCGCTGCAAAACCCTATACCCCCACAAGAGAAGTAATACTCAAGGAAAAACAGGTTAAAAATATGATTTTTGAGCCAAAACCATTGTTCCAACCCATAAAAGCATTGCTATACAGTTCGGTTAATGATAAGTATAACGCAATGGATTTCGATACCTCAAAACGATTTACCAATGCACTTTGCGAGTATGTTGCAAGTTACAATGGCGAATTTGAGCAGTTGGATATTGATTTTATGAAAACTGCGGTGTCGAGGTTAATTATTGAGGCAGACGGCAAAATGAAAATAAGGTTTGCAAACGGTAAGGAAATATCCGAAAGCGAGGTGACACAAAATGAATAATTCCAATAATAAAAGAACCGTAACG
>JBJEOD010000162.1:0-2356 GCA_051880535.1 Acutalibacteraceae bacterium
CAGCCCCCGTGAGGCTTGCGGGGCCAGAAACACCCCAACATTCGCAATAGAACCTAAAAAATCAAACCGCGCGAAAGACATTTCTGCCTTTCGCGCGGTTTTTATGCTTTAAGCGGTTAGCTTAAATTTGTAATTATTCCTCTGTGCCGTAGAGCTTAACCAGCTTCTCGAGGTGAGCACGGCGAGCCTTTGCGGTCTCGGCGGCCTGGTCGAAGAGCTTTTCAGCGCGGTCGGGGAAGGAACGTGTGAGTGAGGAGTAACGAGCCTCGCCCATAATGAAGTCCTTATAATCAGCGGTTGCGGGCTTGCTGTCAAGCGCGAAGGGATTCTTGCCCTCTGCCTTAAGCGCGGGATTGTAACGGAACATATCCCAGTAGCCGCAGTCAACAGCCTTCTTCATTTCCTTCTGGCAGTTAACCATACCGCCCTTAATCGAGTGCATCTCGCAGGGAGCGTAGCCGATTACAAGGGACGGGCCCGGATAAGCCTCGGCTTCCTTCAATGCCTTTAAGGTCTGGTTCATATCAGCGCCCATAGCAATCTGAGCGACATAGATGTAGCCGTAGGACATAGCGATTTCTGCAAGGCTCTTCTTGGCGATAGCCTTACCTGCCGCCGCGAACTGAGCAACCTGACCGATGTTGGAGGCCTTGGAAGCCTGACCGCCGGTGTTGGAGTAAACCTCGGTATCGAATACCATAATGTTTACATCGTTGCCCTGAGCGAGAACGTGGTCAACGCCGCCGAAGCCGATATCGTAAGCCCAGCCGTCGCCGCCGAAGATCCATACAGACTTCTTGTTAAGGAACTCCTTATTGTCAAGAACGTCCTTGCAGATCGGGCAGTCGGCACCCTGCTTTTCGAGTGCGGCAACAAGAGCGTTAGAAGCGTCGGTGTTCTTAGCACCGTCGTTAACGGTTGCGAGATATTCTTCAGCCGCCGCCTTAACAGCGTCGTCCGCCTTGTCGGACGCGGCAATCTGCTTAACGTCGTCGATAAGACGGTCGCGGATAGCCTTCTGTCCTAAATACATACCGTAGCCGTGCTCGGCGTTGTCCTCAAAGAGGGAGTTAGCCCAAGCCGGACCCTGACCCTTAGCATTGGTGGTGTAGGGTGAAGTAGCGGCAGGTCCGCCCCAGATAGAGGAGCAGCCTGTAGCGTTGGAAACGTACATTCTGTCGCCGAAGAGCTGGGTGATAAGGCGTGCATAGGAGGTTTCCGCACAGCCCGCGCAGGAGCCTGAGAATTCAAGCAACGGCTTTCTGAACTGTGATGTGATAACGTTAGCGTCTGTAGCAACGTCCTTCTTTTCACTAACCTTGGCAACACAGTAATCGAAGGAAGCCTGCTCGGTGAGCTGTGACTCCTGCGAAACCATCTTAAGGGAGTTTGTCGGACATACACCGATACAAACGCCGCAGCCCATACAGTCAAGCGGAGAAACGGTCAAAGCATAGGTGTAGTCGGTCTTTAAGAAGGGCTTGGGAGCCTTCTTTAATGTAGCGGGAGCAGCCGCAACCTCCTCGGCGTTAAGCACGAAGGGACGGATTGTAGCGTGCGGGCAGACAAAGGCGCACTTGTTGCACTTAGCGCAGGTGTCGGGATTCCACTCGGGAACCATAACCGCAACGCCGCGCTTTTCGTAAGCGGAAGCGCCCTGCTCAAAGGTACCGTCGGCGTGGTCCATAAATACCGAAACGGGGAGAGAATCGCCGTTCATAAGACCAACGGGCTTCATAATATCGTCAACCATCTTGACAAGCTTAGCGGGACCCTCTTCCTTTACAGGAGCGGTTTCGTCCTTAGCGTCAGCCCAGTCGGCGGGAACGTCAATCTTAACAAAGGCAGTAGCGCCCGCGTCGATTGCCTTCTCGTTCATCTCGACGATTTCCTTGCCCTTCTTCATAAACTTCTGGGCCTTCTCCTTCATATAGCCGATAGCCTCTTCCTCGGGCAGAACCTTGGAGAGAGCGAAGAAAGCCGACTGAAGAACGGTATTTGTACGCTTGCCGAGACCGATTTCGGCGGCAATGTCGATAGCGTTAACGGTGTAAAGCTGAATGTTGTTACGAGCTATGTAACGCTTAGCTTCAGCGGGCATATGCTTATTTAACTCCTCGGGAGTCCACTGGCAGTTGATAAGGAATACGCCGCCCGGCTTTACGTCGTTAACCATCTTGTAGCCCTTAATTACATAGGACGGGTTATGGCAGGCAACGAAGTCGGCCTTGTTGATGTAGTAGGGGCTCTTGATCGGCTTGTCCCCGAAGCGCAGGTGGGATACGGTGATACCGCCGGTCTTCTTGGAGTCATACTGGAAGTAAGCCTGAACATACTTGTCGGTATGGTCGCCGAT
>JBJEOD010000163.1:0-11158 GCA_051880535.1 Acutalibacteraceae bacterium
TTGCTCGGATACGGTGCTTCGCGGCGAAATAACCGAATATCTTTCGGGTATACGGGACGTTGAACGGCTTATGTCCCGCGTGGTTTACGGCACGGCCTCCGCCCGCGACCTTATCGCGGTTTCGGCGACGGCGCACCGTTTCCCAACGATAAAAAAGCTGCTTTCTTCGGTAAACTGCAAAATGCTAAAGGAAATCTACTCGGATATCGATACCTTAGAGGATATAGCAGAGCTTATTGACAGCGCAATCGAGGAAAATCCGCCCTTTTCGGTGCGCGAGGGAGGGCTTATTAAAAAGGGATACAGTGCCGAGGTAGACGCCCTGCGGGGCGATATGAACAGCGGCACCTCCTTTTTGACGGATATTGAGACCCGCGAAAGGGAGCGGACGGGCATAAAAAACCTCCGCGTCCGCTTTAACAAGGTTTTCGGCTATTACATTGAGGTTACAAATTCCTTTCTTGATAAGGTGCCTGACGATTACATAAGAAAGCAGACCCTTACTAACTGCGAGAGGTTTATAACCGAGGAACTAAAGGACATTGAAAAGCGGGTGCTGACCGCTAAGGACCGCATCGTTCAGCTTGAATACGAGATTTTTGACGGTATAAGAAAGAAGACCTCCGCCGAGCTTGTCCGCTTTCAGAGGACAGCCGCAGCTATTGCAAGGCTTGACGTGCTTTGCTCCTTTGCGGAGGTATCGGTTAATAACCGCTATTGCCGTCCGCTTGTAGACAACAGCGGCGCGATAATGATAAAATCGGGAAGACACCCCGTTGTGGAGCAGGTGATAAACACCCCCTTTGTGGCTAACGATACCCTGTTAAATATGAAGGACGAACGCTGTGCGATAATAACAGGCCCTAATATGGCGGGTAAATCCACCTATATGCGGCAGGTAGCAATTATCACGCTTATGGCGCAGATAGGCTGCTTTGTTCCTGCACAAAGCGCTCAGATAGGTCTGGTTGACGCAATTTTCACCAGAGTCGGTGCGTCGGACGATTTGGCAGCGGGGCAGTCCACCTTTATGGTCGAGATGAGCGAGGTCGCCGATATACTTAAAAATGCCACATGCAAAAGCCTGCTTATTCTTGATGAGATAGGCAGAGGTACCTCCACCTTTGACGGTATGTCGATAGCAAGGGCGGTGCTTGAATTTGTGGCGGATAAGAAAAAGCTGGGCGCTAAGTCGCTTTTCGCCACCCACTACCATGAGCTTACCGAGATGGAAAACGAGCTTGACGGGGTCAAAAATTATAATATAGCTGTCAAAAAACGGGGCGACGATATAACCTTTTTGCGGCGCATTGTTCGCGGAGGCGCGGACGACAGCTACGGCATAGAGGTCGCAAAGCTGGGCGGCATACCCGACGAGGTTATAAAACGCGCAAAGCAGATTTTAAAGAAAACCGAGGAGGAGGGGCTTGTAACCTACAGGACCGTTTCCGACCCCGATATGCAGCTGCCTATTGAGATGCAGGGAGCGCAGGATATTCTGCACGAGCTTCAAAGCATTGACGTAAACACCCTGACGCCGATTGAGGCAATGCAGATACTTTTTGATTTTGTCAATAAGGCAAAATCAATTTAAAAAGGAGGCGTAAAAATGCCTAAAATTAATCTTTTGCCGAAGCAGGTAGCCGAGCTTATCGCCGCGGGCGAGGTTGTGGAGCGCCCGTCGTCGGTTATTAAGGAGCTGGTTGAAAACTCGATTGACGCGGGGGCGGACAATATTACCGTCGAGATAAGCAAGGGCGGGATAAGCTATATAAGAATTACCGACAACGGCTGCGGAATCGACCATAATGATGTTCCAACGGCTTTTTTGCGCCATGCGACAAGCAAGATTAAAAACGATACCGACTTAAATTCAATAGCCACCTTGGGCTTTCGCGGTGAGGCGCTTGCGGCGATTTCATCGGTTGCTAAGGTTGAGATGTTCACAAAGACCAAAGAAAATGAGCTTGGCACGCATTATATAATTGAGGGCGGCGAGGAGACCCTTTATGAGGAGGCGGGCTGTCCTGACGGGACGACGATTATTATCCGCGATATTTTTTACAACACCCCCGCCCGTATGAAGTTTTTAAAGAAGGACGTATCGGAGGCGAACGCCGCCGCCGCTGTAGTAGACAGAATCGCCCTTTCCCACCCCGAAATCGCCTTCAGATTTATCCGCGACGGCAAGCAGACCCTTAACACGGCGGGCGACGGAAAAATTAACGGCACGGTTTACAGCGTTTTAGGCCGCGAGCTTGCAAATACCCTTATCCCTGTTTCGGGGGAGCGGGAGCGGGTCGCCGTTTCGGGGCTTACCTGCAAGCCTGTTTCCTGCAGACCTACAAGGAATTTTCAGTTTGTGTTTTTAAACGGCAGACTTGTCCGCTCAGGCACGGTCACTGCGGCGGCGGAGCAGGCGTATAAAAACAGCGCGATGGTGGGAAAATTCCCCGCCTTTGTGCTTTATCTCACCGTGCCCTTTGACACGGTGGACGTAAACGTCCACCCCGCCAAAACAGAGGTGCGTTTTTCGGACGAGCGGCGGATTTTTGACGCGGTTTATGCATCGGTTAAAAACGCGCTTACCGTCGGCGATACAAGACCCGAGGTGAAATTCAAGGAGCCCGTTTTTAATCCCTTCACCCGAATGAACACCGCCGAATACCGCCAGCAGGCGATAAAGGAGCCTACGGTTGCGGAGAGGGCGTACCCCGAGGAAATAGGTTTACATAATCCTAAAAGCTATTCGAGCCTTAAATCCCCGTCACGACCCGCATTTATGGATAATTATTCAACCGTGGGCGAAAAGGGAGAGCGGGTAGAGCCGATTTTAAGCGAAATTAAGCCTGAAATCAGCCCGAAAATCACCGAAACACCGCCTCCCGCACCTATAGTCGAAGCTAAACCGCCCGTCGCCGCAAGCACGGCAGAGGTTGACATAACAAAGGAAAGCGAGGACGAACGCCCCGAAATTATACTTATAGGCGAGGCGTTTTTGACCTACATTATCGTCCAGATGGGCGACAGCATTTTTATGATAGACAAGCACGCCGCGCACGAGCGTATATTGTATAATAAGCTGAAAAGCAGTAAGAGTATTGAGGTTCAGGCGCTATTAACCCCCGTCACGGCAGTTTTGCCCCGGGAGGAATATTCGGCGGTTATTCAGAATATCGAGGAATTAAGCCGCGCGGGCTTTGAAATTGAGGATTTCGGTAATTCCTCGGTAAGGGTTTTGTCGGTTCCCGCGTCGCTTACCGCAGAAGACGTCGAGGCTATGATAAGCGAGCTTGCCGAAAGCCTTATTAAAAATCATTCGGCGGGGCTTGAAAAGCTCGACGACCTTTATCACACGGTCGCCTGCAAGGCGGCGATTAAGGCGGGCAGCAGGACAAGTGCGACGGAAATGAAAAAATTAGCCGAAAGGGTGCTTTATTCGGACGATATTATGTACTGTCCGCACGGCCGTCCCGTTGCCTTCGAGCTTAAGCGGCGCGAGCTTGAAAAGCAGTTCGGCAGAATACAATGAGCAGTATTAAGACGGTCTTTATTGTCGGTCCCACCGCCTCGGGCAAAACGGCGCTCGGAATATCCCTTGCCGAAAGATTTTCGGGTGAGGTGGTTTCTGCCGATTCAATGCAGATTTATAAGGGAATACACATAGCCTCCGCCGCCCCCGAAACGCAAGAAATGCGGGAAATCCCGCACCATCTTCTCGAATTTTTAGAGCCGCAGGAAAGCTTTTCGGTGGCGGACTATGTAAAGGCGGCGCGCGGGATAATAAAGGATATAGAAAACAGAGGTAAGCTTCCCATAGCAGTCGGCGGCACGGGACTTTACATAAGCTCCCTTGCGGACAACACCGAATATACCGAGGAGCAGACCGACTATGAGCTAAGGCAAAGCCTTGAAAACCGCTTTGACCAAATCGGCGCTGAGCAGATGCTAAGGGAATTAGCCGAGTTTGACCCCGATACTGCGGCGCGGCTTCACCCTAACAACCGCCGCAGAATAATCCGTGCCTTTGAGGTTTACCGTACCACGGGCAAAACGGTTACCGAGCAGAACGCCGCCTCCCATACGGGGGAGAAATATATTAAGCCGCTTTTAATAGGCATAACCTACCGTGACAGGGATAAACTTTATGAGCGCATTAACCGAAGAGTTGATATTATGCTTGAAAACGGGCTTTTAGAGGAGGCAAAGACCGCGCTTTTAAATAAGGGCGGCGCGGTTCAGGCGATAGGTCATAAGGAATTGTCGGGCTTTATCGAGGGGAAATGCAGTCTCGAAGAGGCTACAGAGAATCTTAAAAGGCAGACAAGGCGGTACGCTAAAAGACAGCTTACCTGGTTTAACAGGGATAAGCGTATACATTGGATATACGCGGACGAAACAGAGGACGCGGCGGCTTGCGCCGCGGAAATTACAGAAAAATTTTTGGAAAGGGAGGAAGCGTAATGAAGGGCACCACCGTGCTGAAGGGCTTTGTTATTCTGCTTATTGCGGTTTTTGCGGTGCATCAGGCAGTTTCCTCCCTTTATAAGCCAGTAAAGACCGAAACGGCGGTTTATTCCGAAATGTCCGACGGGCTTAACATTACGGGGGTAATAATCAGAAACGAGACCCTTGTTACCGCAGGGGACAGCGGAGTTCTGCATTTTATTATAGGCGACGGCAACCGCGTTGCCAAGGACGGAGTAATCGCCAATATTTACGACAGCGAATCCGCCTCAATAATACTTGAGAAAATCGATTCGGTAAACGGCAAAATAGCCGATATTGAGGAAATGCTGAGCTACAACAATTTAGAGGCGGCGGACCTTGATATGATAAACGCAAAGGTTCGTCAGAATTTAAACGCCCTTATAGTAAGCGGCGGAAACGGAAATTACGGGAGCTTTTCGGATAAGGCGGACGAGCTTCTCTCGTCCTACAACAGGCGGCAGGCGGCGATGGGGGAAACCTCTGATTTTTCGGCTCAGCTTGCGGCTCTGAAATCGGAAAAGGAACAGCTTTCCGCCTCTCTGCCCGCGGCAAAGGGAACCTTAAGGGCGGAAAGGTCGGGATATTTCGTCTCAAAGGCGGACGGCTACGAAAAGGTGCTTACCTGCGACAACCCCGAAAGCATAACCCCCGAATATTTAAGCTCTGTAAAGGCTGAAAGCGTGGGTGACGGGGTGGTCGGAAAAATCGTGTCCGACTACGAGTGGTATATCGCCGCCGAGGTCTCGATAAACGAATCCCTTAATTATAAGGAGGGGGACAGCCTTACAATATACACCTCGGTAAAAAGCTATCCTAAGCTGCCTGTTACGGTAAAAAAAATAAATATATCCGAAAGCTCGGGCGGCGCGGTGGTGCTTTTTGCCTGCAACGATATGAACAGCGAGCTTGCCTCTATGCGGACAGGACCTATGACGGTGGTTAAAAAGGAATACAGCGGCTTAAAGGTGCCGGTGAGCGCCCGTCGCGTGGTCGATTCAAAGATAGGAGTTTACGTGCTTACGGGTATGCAGGTAAAGTTTGTCGAGGTTAACGTGCTTTTCACCGACGGCGACTATTTGATATGCGAAAAGCAGACGAGCGACGACACGGTGCTAAGGCTTTACGACGAGGTTATTGTGAAAGGAAAGAACCTATATGATGGAAAAATTATCAGCTGAGGAGTTTGACCTTAACTATAAACGGGTTTTGGAGCGGCTTAAAGGCGCGGCGGAAAAATCAGGGCGGGATATAAGCGGGATAACCCTCCTCGCCGCGACAAAGACGGTCGATGCGGACACGATAAACTACGCGATAAAAAAGGGAATCACCCATATAGGCGAAAACCGCGTGCAGGAGCTGCTTTTAAAGCACAGCCTTTTAAGACCCGCCCACAGTCATTTTATCGGGCATTTGCAGACAAACAAGGTCAAGGATATTATCGATAAGGTGGAAATGATAGAATCGGTGGATTCCGTAAGGCTTGCGCAGGAGATTTCAAAGCAGGCGCAAAAGCAAGGAATTATAATGGATGTACTGCTTGAAATTAACATAGGCGGGGAGGAATCAAAGTCGGGCTTTGCTCCCGAAGAAGCCGAAAACGCGGTCAGAGAGGTCGCAAAATTACCCGCATTAAGGGTCAAAGGGCTTATGGCGATACCGCCCGCAACCGATTTGCCCGAGGAAAGCCGAAAATATTTCCGTAAAATGTATAAACTGTTTATTGACATACGGGATAAAAACATAGATAATAGTAGTATGAGCGTTCTGTCTATGGGAATGTCAAATGATTTTGACATTGCCGCAGAGGAGGGGGCTACTCTTGTAAGGGTAGGAACCTCGCTTTTCGGCAGGCGCATATATAATAAATAATAAAGGAGCAAAAAAATGGGACTTTTCGATAGCATTAAAAACATAATGAGCATACCCGAGGAGGACGAGTTTGACGACGAGATTGAGGATATAGAGGAAGAAAAGCCTGTGGAAAAACCGAAAAAGGCTCCCGCCTATGAGGCGCCCCAGCCCAGACGCACCGAGCCGACGGTACGTCCGGGCGGTAAAGGAAAAACCGTAAGCTTTAACCAGTCTCAGATGCAGGTGGTGCTTGTAAAGCCCGACCGCTTTGAGGACGTGACCTCGATTGCCGACCACTTGAATGCTAAAAAGACGGTGGTTTTAAACCTCGAGGCGGCAAACCGCGAGGTTTCGCGCAGAATTATCGACTTTTTAAGCGGCGTCGCCTATGCCAATAATGGCAATATCCGCAAGGTAGCCAACAGCACCTTTATAATAGTTCCCACCGACGTGGACGTTATGGGCGAGCTGATGCTCGACGATTTTGACGACGGGAGCAAGACCTACTTTTAATGGAAACCGAGCTTTTTAAGGCGAGAATAGAGGATACCGCCGATATTTGCGTAAAATCCTCAAGACCTAAATATTTAGGTTTTCTTTCCGCCGCAGAGGCGGTTCTGGCTGAACGCCTGCTAAAAAACGCTCCCTGCCGCACCGCCTTTTTCGGCGGATATGAGGGAGCGGAAAGGCTTATGCTGGGCTGTTTTCCCGATTGGATGCAGGAGGATGACTTCCCTATAAGCGCGCTTACCTTCAGCTACCGCGAGGGAGATACCCTTTCCCACCGCGATTTTTTGGGGTCGCTTATGGCGCTTGGTATAAAGCGCGAGACGGTGGGGGATATTTTAACAGAGCAGCGCCGCGCCGTCGCCTTTGTGACCGATGAAATTAAGGATTACATAAAAACTCAGATTACAAAAATCGGCAGGGTCGGCGTTAAGGTGGCCGATGGCTTTACTCTGCCTTTGCCCCAAGCGGACAGGCTCGCCGATTTTTCGGACACCGCCGCGTCTGACAGGCTTGATTGCGTAATCTCCGCTCTGTGCGGCTTTTCACGTGCAAGAGCGTCCGAGGCGCTGTCCGAGGGGATTGTCACGGTTAATTCCGTCACCGTAACAAAGCCCACCAAGGCAGTTTCGGCGGGAGATATAATATCGGTCAGAGGAAAGGGCAGGTTTGTAATCGACTCGCTTGACACAAGGACAAAAAAGAACAGGCTTGTAATAAATTATAAGAAATATATTTAGGAGGCAATTAAATGTTATCCGCTGCAGAAATCAGGAATGTTAAATTTACAAAATCAATGGGCGGCTACAAGCAGGAGGAGGTAGACGTTCTGCTTGACCGAATCGAGGCGGACTACGCTCAGTTTGACCGTGCGATTAAGGAATACAGAGCTAAGCTTGATTCTATGAATAAGGAAATCGAGAGCCTTAAAAGCTCGCAGAACAGTATTCAGAACGTACTGCTTTCCGCACAAAAGCTTGCCGACCAGATTGTTGACGAGGCAAAGCAAAAAAGCGAGCAGATTGTAAAGAATGCCGAGACCAATATTGAGGTGATAACCGCGAGGGAAAAGGAGCTTGCCGCCGCCTTTGAGCTTAAGGCTAAAGAACGCAAGGATAAGCTTGAAAAGGAGCTTTCCGATATGGTTAAGACCGCGCAGATTAAGGCGGACAGTATGAAGGCTGCCGCCGAGGACAGCGTTGCAAGACAGCAGCTGCTTTACGATAAGCTTAAAATGGAGATGTCGGCATTTAAGGCGGCGGTTTCCGCTAAATACAAGGAGCATCTTGAAATGCTCAAATCCCTGCCCGACGTAGCGCCTATGGATCCTAAGCGCATTGCCGAGGTGGTTTCGGCGGCGGTAGACAAGGTGCCCTCTGCCGAGAGCTTTATTGAGTCTGCAGTCGGAAAAGCAGAGCCGGCGGATAATAATAAAAATACGGTCAACGCCTCCGCAGAGCCTGTAAAGTCCGATAACGGCTTTATGGTAAATGACGAAGCGGCTCAAAAGGAAGCCGAGGAATAAGGATTCATAGGAGGGTCGCATTTGATTTCATACGCTTTGGCGCTGTTGTGCGGTGTTTTACTGCTTTGTGCCGACCAGCTTACTAAATACTATATTTCCGTGAATTTCGCGCTCGGCGAATCGCACGAATTTTTAAAGGGCTTTATTGACCTTACCTACATTCATAACCGCGGCGGCGCGTGGGGAATGTTGTACGGGAGCACCTACATTCTGTTGCCCGTAACCCTTGCTATAATGGTTTTTTGCATAGTTTTTTATGTCAAATACGGCAAAAAAAACCACCTTCTGCTGTGGGCGATAAGCCTTGTTATGTCGGGCGGTATCGGCAATATGATTGACCGCGTCTTCCGCGACGGCAATGTGGTTGATTTCCTGCATTTTGAGTTCTTTCCCTCCTTCCCCGTCTTTAACGTCGCCGACTGCGCTATTGTCGTCGGCGCGGGACTTTTGATACTGTACTTTATTTTGGACGCTATACGCGAGGAAAGACAGAAAAGGGCTGAAAAGCTGTCGGAGCAGAATGATGGAAAGACTTGACACGGTCTGCCGCGGCGAGACCGTGCGAATCGATGTTTTTACCGCTAAGACGGCGGAGATAACGCGCTCCCGCGCGGCGGGGCTTATAGCGGGCGGAAACGTGCTTATAAACGGCAAGTCCGCCGCGAAAAATGCAAAGGTAAAGGACGGGGACAGCGTAACAATCAACCTTCCCGACCCCGAGACCTACGATATTACGCCCGAGAATATTCCGCTTGACATTGTGTATGAGGACGGGGATTTGCTTGTTGTCAACAAGCCTAAGGGTATGGTGGTTCACCCTGCGGCGGGGAACTATTCGGGCACGCTTGTGAACGCGCTTATGTACCATTGCGGCGATTCCCTTTCGGGTATCAACGGGGTTATGAGACCGGGGATAGTCCACCGAATAGATAAAAACACAAGCGGGCTTTTAATGGTTGCGAAAAACGATTTTGCACATAATAAATTAGCCGAGCAGATAAAGGAACATTCCTTTACCCGCGAATATGAGGCGGTGGTTTACGGAAGCCTTAAGAACGACACTGGCGTTATCGACGCGCCGATAGGCAGGCACCCTGTAAAGCGCAAGCAGATGGCGGTAATTTCGGAAAACAGCAAAAACGCCGTAACCCATTATGAGGTCATAAACCGCTTTGACGGCTTTACCCACGTACGTCTGAAGCTCGAAACAGGCAGAACCCACCAGATACGTGTGCATATGGCGTATATCGGTCACCCTGTCGCGGGGGACGAGGTTTACGGGCCTAAAAAGGTTATTAAGGAGCTCGGCGGTCAATGCCTGCACGCTAAAAAAATTGGGTTTATTCACCCGCGAACAGGGGAGTATATGGAGTTCAGCTCCCCTCTTCCCGATTACTTTATAAAGTTTTTGCAAAGGTTGGAATAGAATGGGCGTTTTTTCGGGCTCTCTTTTAGCCTGCGATATTGACGGAACGCTGATGTCAAACGGCAAAATCAATCCGCGTAACGTCGAAAAAATCGAGTATTTTATGAGCGAGGGCGGGCATTTTTCCCTCTCAACAGGCAGGACGGTCGGCGCGGTGGGCCCCGTGCTTAATATTTTAAAGCGGGTCTCTCCCTCGGTTGTGGCTAACGGCTGTATGATTTACGACTATGAAAAGGAATTAGTGCTTGACGAGCTGTTTTTGCCTGAAAACGAGTATTATATCGCGAAAAAAGTGCTCGATATGGGGCGGAATATCGGTATCGAGGCTCACAGCGGCAAAAAAATCCTTAATATATGCGAAACGCAGGAAACCCGGGACCATCAGGAATATGAGTGGATATGCGGTGAAAGCATAAGCTTTGAAGATGCCGCGAAGTACCGTTGGAACAAGGTGGTTTATCTTTTTGATAACCTTGATGATTTAGCGGCGGCAAAGGAAATGATAGCTAAAGAAAATGCGGTTTCCGCCTTTTCGGATACCTCCGCGGTAATCGGCGGCAGAAGAAGAAATTATTATGAGCAGTTCCCCAAAGGAGTTTCTAAGGCTTCAGAGCTTGACAAACTTAAAAAAATGCTTAAAATAGAAAAAGGCTGTTATTTCGCTATGGGCGACTACTATAACGACCTTGAAATGATAAAAAAAGCGGATATAAGCGCGGTTCCCGAGGATACTCCCGAGGATATCAAGGCACACGCCGATTTTATAGCGGGCGCGTGCGAGGACGGCGCGGTAGCCGATTTTATAGATTATTTAGCAAAAATCAGAAAGGAATGATTTGATGGACGCGGCGGCAAAAAAACAGCTTGAGAAAACTGCCTGCAAAGTAAGAATGGGAATTATCGAGGGGGTACACAGTGCGAAATCAGGTCACCCGGGCGGCTCGCTTTCCTGCGCGGATATTTTGACCTATCTTTATTTTGCAAAAATGAATATCGACCCCAAGAATCCTAAAATGGAGAACAGGGACCGTTTTGTACTCTCAAAGGGGCACGCGGCTCCCGCGCTTTATTCGACCCTTGCAAATCGCGGCTATTTTGATACCGAGCTTTTAACCACCCTGCGCCATATCGGCAGTATTTTGCAGGGACACCCCGATATGAAGCATATCCCCGGGGTTGATATGTCTACCGGTTCTCTCGGTCAGGGTATTTCCGCCGCTGTGGGAATGGCACTTTCCGCAAAGCATTTCGGGGGTGGCTATAAGGTTTACACCCTTTTGGGCGACGGTGAAATCGAGGAGGGTCAGGTATGGGAGGCGGCAATGTTCGCCGGCAATAAGGGACTTTCCAATCTTACG